>CADBOL010000288.1 GCA_902796295.1 Oscillospiraceae bacterium | reverse complement strand
GTTACGAAAAAGGCAACATTACTCACACATATATGTTATATGATAACTCTCACAGTAAAGGAGAAGGTATATGAAGATTACATCATCACAGGCATCCAAAATGCTCAAGAAACTCAATAATGACTATAATGACCTTATGAATCTCGAATCGCTTTCGAGCACATTCCTTGCGGCTGTCGGAGAGGATGTCGAGAGTGTCAGGCCGGAGTACAGCTATGCCGAAACAAGGGCAAAGGCGGATGAGATCAATTCACGCATCCGCAAGCTAAGGCACGCAATAAATGTTTTTAACTCCACAACGGTTATTCCCGAATTCAACATAACAATTGATGAGATGCTGGTGCTTATTCCGCAGCTCAACGCGAAGCTTTACAGGCTCGGTCAGATGAAAGCCATACTCCCCAAACAGAGGCAGGAGATTTACGGCAAAAACAGCACCAATCTCATTGACTATAAATACGCGAATTATGAGATTTCGGATGCCGAGCGTGATTACAGCGTTACGGCGGATACTCTTGCGAGAGCACAGCTTGCGCTTGACTATGTCAACGCAAATGTGACATTTGAATTCGATTACTGATAAAGGTATAAATCCCGGCAGACATCCGGCTTTTTAAATCGATTTTTTAAAAGCAGGGTTCAAAGTCAGAGCTTATCCGTTATTCTCTTTTGTTATTTGTTATATGTTCAGGTTCAAGGGAAATAAACATTCAAGCTTAAAGCTTGCCCGCCGGCGTCTGCCAGAAGCTTGGGCTTGCCCGCACGGCGGAAGCATCGGGTCATATGCCGTGCACCTGAGAGGTAAGATATGAATTATAAAGATATAATCTCAAAGGCAAAGGATTTTTCAGAAAGCTTTTCCTCAAATCAGCTTGTCACGATGAAGTCGGTAAAAAAGCTGGATGATAATATTTATCTGCTCGATTACAGAAATGATTATCATATCGACGAGCTGCTTGAAAAAGGCGTGTCATCAATCGGCGGACTTCTCGCTTTTGCAGCGGATTCGCTGACATTCGGTCTTAAACTCTGCAAAATAGGCGGAGATGAGGGAGCGGGATGCACGACATTTGAGGCGTATAATCCGAAGGGCGAGCATCTGCTTGCCAGGAATTTCGATTTCAAGACTGCTCCCTGTTTCGTGGTGTGGACTCATCCGGAAGGCCGTTATTCAAGCATTTCTACTGTTGACGCGAATTTTATGCTCTACGGCTCAAAGCCCGAATGCAAAAAGCTGAATTCATACAGAGTGCTTATCGCTCCGTACTGCCCCGTTGACGGATTGAATGAAAAAGGGCTGGCAATAGCCGTGCTTCAGATGAGGGCAAAGCCGACAAATCAGACAGACCCGTCAAAGCGCGATATCACCACCACCGCGATGATAAGAGGTGTGCTCGATACCTGCGCCGATACAGATGAGGCGGTTGAATTCATAAAGAAATACAATATGCATGACTCCATAGGCGTCAATTATCATTATCAGATAGTTGATAAAAGGGGCCGCAGTGTGGTTGTTGAATATATCGACGGCGAACTGCACATATATGATAAAAAGGTGGATTCGTGCGGCGGCTCGGTTTATGAGGATGACGGATTACCGCTGCAGTATGTCTCAAATTTCAGCGTGACAAAAGATACAGGAGACTATAAGATTGAGCAGCACGGCGAAGACAGGATTGCCGCGGTACTCAAGACTCTCAGGGCAAAGGACGGCGTGCTTGACGAGCTTGAGGCAATGGATCTGCTCAGTTACGTAAAGCTCAATTACAAGCATGATAAATATCCGTGGAGTGTATGCGCACTCTGGAGCGTTGTTTTCAACACCGATACGGGATTCCTGAAATTCGCGGCAAATACCGACTACAAAAAAATCTACACTTTCAATGTTTCCGAGCCGTGTAAGGTTCACGCGGTTGAATCAATCGATAAATCGGAATACTTTGATACGCTGTGGTCGCATTGAGGCAGCAATATGAGTAAAAACAAATATATGCTGTCGGCCTGCGCGGTTGCATTTACGGTAAATCTCGTTCTTTTTATGACAAAGCTCTATATAGGGCTGCGCACTAACTCAATCAGCATCTATTCGGACGCTGTCAACAATATGTTTGATTCACTGTCGGGCCTGATTACGCTTGTCTTTATGGCGTTCATCCTCAGAAAATCCGGGCAGTCGGTCAAAGTATCAATTCCGAAATGCGAGAGCCTTTTCTCTTTTCTGACC
The DNA here is from genome assembly GCA_902796295.1 of Oscillospiraceae bacterium. Classification (GTDB taxonomy): domain Bacteria; phylum Bacillota; class Clostridia; order Oscillospirales; family Acutalibacteraceae; genus CAG-177. Next base: position 11,323 of record CADBOL010000288.1, on the reverse strand, counting down.
GCAATGGCGATGACGGGAGCGGGCCTGTATTTTGCCTACACATCTCTTGAGAGACTGATGTATCCCACACCGGTATGGTTTACTTATTATTATCTTGCGGCGCTGATATTCACCTGCGCTGTCAAGATTGCGCTCTTCTTTGTTTACGGCCGTCTCGGCAGGAAATCCGACTCACCTGTGATTAAAGTAATGAAATATGACTGCATACTTGATTTCTTTATCACACTTATGACTGTTATTACGCTGACGGTTTCAAAAACCGGCACATATGCGTTTGATTCCGTTTTCGGAATTATCATAAGCATTATAATGACAGTTACGGCAATAAAGCTTCTTATTTCAAACGGCAGGGATCTTGTCGATTATGAGAAGCAGCAGATATAAAATCAGATGCACTTTCTGTGCATCATAAAGGAGAATGAAAATGTCTGAGGAAATCAAAACCGAAAACAAGCCGGTTAAGAAAAAAGGGAAAAAAGCACTGAAGGTTATTCTGTGCATTCTCTGTGCGATTTTACTCTTTGTCGCAGTTACGGCGTGCGTGAGCGCGATAGGTGACAAAGCCAATATGAAAAAGGCGCAGTCTTTTGAAAAGATCAATTATGAGAATCAGCTTGTTCCCGAGAAGGACGAGCTCGGAAACTATACATTTACAGCAGACAGAGAACTCAAAGTGGTTCAGATCACCGACGTTCATATCGGCGGCGGCTGGATGAGCTTAAAGAAAGACGCGATGGCTCTCAATACCGTTGCGGCTATGCTCACTGCCGAAAAACCCGATTTTGTTATAGTGACCGGTGATATTGCTTATCCCGTTCCCTTCCAGGCCGGTACATTCAATAACAAGATTTCGGCAAAAATCTTTGCCGAGCTTATGGATACCCTTGGAGTTTACTGGACTCTCGGTTTCGGCAACCATGATACCGAGGCATATTCATTTTATTCACGCGAGGATATTTCAGAGTTTTATTCATCGGGAGACTATGAGTATCTGATTTATCAGCCGGGCCCCGAAGATGTTTCGGGCTGCGGAAACCAGGTTGTGAACGTTAAGAATTCCGACGGAATCATCACTCAGTCCATGTATATCCTTGACAGCCACTCCTATACTGACGGTGATATTCTCGGCGTTATGTGGAAGTATGACAATCTTCACGATGATCAGGTCGAATGGTATGCCGGTATGGTTAAAAAGTATGATGAGATCAATGCCGCGGCAGCCGGAAAAGCCGGAACCGAGCCTCAGAAGATCAATTCTCTCATGTTCTTCCATATTCCTCTTACCGAGATGAAGGATGCCTGGTATGAATATATTGAGAACGGATTCAAAGATACCGACAATGTAAAATATGTTTACGGCGATGCGGGCGAGCCCAAGAAGGTCGTTTACTGCGGCATAGGTGACGACGGTATGTTTGAAAAAATCCAGGAGCTCGGCTCGACCAAGGCGGTATTCTGCGGTCACGACCATAAGAATAATTTCTCAGTAATATATAAAGGCATTCAGCTTACATACGGCATGAGTGTTGACTATCTCGCGTATCCGGGCATCTACAAGCTCGGCTCTCAGAGAGGCTGCACGATTATCAATATCAGGCCGGACGGCACTTATGAATGCCACCCCGAAAACTATTATCAGGATAAATACCGCTCGCTCTACCAGAAAGAGCCTGTCACCATGCAGAAAGTCGAGCAGGTATCGGAGATCCCGGCGGAGTAATTGCCGTCAGGAAAACAGAATAATATCATAAATATTAAAGCTCACAGGTCATAAAACCCGTGAGCTTTTTTTTGTTACAATTACTTGTTTCGCTCGTAATAATTCGGAGTGAAGCGATCCTTAACTGCTCCCTGCTAACTGCTAACTTGCGGCGCGGATGTATCCGCGCCCTACACATTTAAATGCTCATTTTCCGGGGCTCAGCAGTTAAGATGAAAACGGCGGATTTTTGGACGCAGACAGTACAAAGGTACGGCAAGGCCAAAAAGCCGCCGAAAACAGACAATATAATCAAAAAACCTTATTATCCGGTTTCAAAGAAATAAAAGGAAAAGGTTCGCAGGAAGTATCATCAACCTGTGAACCTTAACATGTAACTTGTCTGTTTGTTTTTCGCTTAAATGCTGAGCCCTGAGATTACTCTTCCATTGAAACTTTGAGAAGCTCTCTTATCGTCGTAACTCCCTCGATAACATACTGAGCCGCTGACATACGCAGAGTATGCATGCCTTCTTCAAGAGCAGCGTCTTTTAATGTTTCGGTGTTTGACTTTATCGTAACCAGATGCTTGAGCTTGGGGCTCATTTCCATTATTTCATAAACACCGGTTCGGCCGAAGAAACCTGTTTCGTTGCACATTGAGCATCCGCCCGGCTCATAGATTGTGAGCGGCTGATCAACAGGATATTTGAGAAGCTCTTTTTCATCTTTTGTCGCTTCCCTGGGTTTCTTGCAGTGCGGGCAGAGCTTACGGATAAGTCTCTGGGCAAGAACTCCGACGACGGAGTCCGCGATAAGGAAGGACTCAACGCCCATATCGAGAAGACGGGTGATGGTGGCTGCCGAGGAATTGGTATGGAGCGTGCTTACAACCAAGTGGCCCGTGATAGATGCCTGAACGGCTATGGAAGCTGTTTCATAGTCACGGATCTCACCGATCATGATTATATCGGGGTCCTGACGGAGGATTGAACGCAGGGCCGACGCGAAGGTAAGACCCGCCTTGTTGTTAACCTGAACCTGGTTGATACCGCTGATATTCGCTTCGACAGGGTCCTCAACGGTGATGATGTTAACCGCTTCATCGTTGAGTGCCGAGAGCGCAGTATAAAGAGTGGTCGATTTACCTGAACCGGTAGGTCCGGTAACGAGGATGATGCCGTTCGGGTTTGAGAGGATGTGGTCGAATCTTGTGAGCTCATGCTCTCTCATACCGAGCTGTGCCTTGGTCCTTGTAAGAGCAACGGTGGACGCAATTCTCATAACGACCTTCTCGCCGTATGAGGTGGGAAGTATGGATACACGCACGTCATATTCGGAGTGGTCAACCTCTATGGTTATACGGCCGTCCTGAGGCTTACGCTTTTCGGAAATATCCATGCCGCCCATGATTTTAAGACGCGTGACCATAACGGGAAGCATTGAAATATCATAGGCCATGACTCTGACGAGCGCGCCGTCTATACGGAAACGGACGACAACTTCCGTCTCGTGAGCATCGATATGAATATCCGAAGCTCTCTTACGGACTGACTGCTCAAAAATTGAGCGGACAAGCTGAACAACAGGGGAGTTTTCAAGCTCGCTGTCGCCTTTTTCTCTCTGTGCTTCAAGAGCCGCAATTTTGCTTTCACGCTCTTTGGTGAATTTATCGACAGCTTCCTGAGCTTCCTGGGAACCGTAGTATTTATCAAGCAGCAGGTTGATGTCACCGGATGTGGAAACCCTCGGCTCAACCATGCAGCCCGTGATAAGCGAAATGTCATCCTGCGCCGCCATGTCAAGGGGATTGGCCATAGCCAGGATTATAGTGGAATTGAATTCATCCGCAAACTCGATGGGGCAGACGCTGTGCTGTCTGAGCACCTTGCCGGGAACAAGTTTCACTATTTCAGGGGGAAGCGACAGACCGCGCAGCTCCATAAAAGGGATACCCATTATTTTGCTCAGCGCAGTGGCAACATCATGTGCACTGCAGGCTCTTGATTCAACGAGCGCCACAGGCAGAGAAGTGCCGCTTTTTTCACTCTCGGCAACCGCCGCATCATATTTTTCTTTTGTGGTTTTACCCTCACGGATGAGGTATTCGCCCAGTGAAGTGTTTTCTCTGTTAAGCATATTATTCTCCTGTGTATTCAGTTATAGGTTTACCTTTATATTATCTTCTTTTTAGCGAATTATGTCAACATTATTTTGATTTTTCCACTAAAAAACAATAATTAACATACTATTTTTATATAAACTGCATAAAACAATTGATTTTTATTCTCAAATAAACTATACTGATTTGGTAACGGACGGATTTTCCGTAAGAGATAAACGCGAACGGAGTGAAAGTTTTGATTTCAGTCGGTAATATTAAGCAGAAGCTCAGAGAAGTTGTCGTATACTGGAATAAGCCCCTTAAAGGCAGGTACATGCCTTTTAAGGAAATCGGCGCATACAGTTTCGGCGGTATCGGAGCTTACTGCATAATCACCCTGGGCACCGCATGCCTTCTCGGCGTGGGCAATACTCTTTTGCAGAGCACTCTCGGTATCGACCCGATGGATATGTATGTGATGTATGTCATCGCCGTGCTTGCAAATATCCCGATGACCGGAATCAGGGCAAATATAATAGATAACACGCGAAACAAAGCGGGCAAATACAGACCTTATATTTTTACTATGGCACTGCCGACATCTCTCATATGCGTCACGATGGTCTGGTTTCCGTATAACAAGCTTGAGGCCGCATTCGGCTCGCAGATGCTTTTCGGCGAATCAAAAGCTTATGTTATAAAGTGCGCAATTATTCTGGTGCTCAATCTCCTGCTTCATTTCTTCTATTATTTCTTTTATGATGCCTATGAGAATCTCATTCACGTTCTTTCTCCCGATTCTCAGGAGAGGGCGGATGTTTCCTCGATAAAGAGCATTGTCTATTCTTTGGCTCCCACTCTAGTAAATCTTTTCACTCCCATTATAGCGCAGAATATCTTTCACACAAATTCCACGGATATCAGAGTTTACCGTCTGCTTTATCCTATTCTTTGCGTATTCGGTCTTGTGCTCTGTATGGTCGTCTATAAGCATACGGAGGAAAAAATCGTTCAGGCGAGAACTCACGTAATACAGGTCAAATTCATCGATGCCGTGCGCGCGGTTGCCAAAAACAAGTATTTCTGGATTATTTCACTCGCGGGCTGGATAGGATTCCTCGAGACCGCCTATGTCAATATACTCTACTGGCTTTATAACTACGGCGGTTCCTGCAACGGAAATCAATACGGAATCATTGTCACTATTTACGGCAACGCCTCTCTCTGGGGCATGATTCTCGCTCCGTTTCTTATCAGAAAATGGGGTAAAAAGGCTGTTCTGGTCGTCACGAATCTTTTCAATATCCTGTTTATTCTTCTTATGCTTCCCGCGACAAGAGAGCTTACGGGAATGACTATCTGGCTTGTGCTCGGATGCCTTTACATGAATGCTTTCATGGGCTCGTTTGCCCTGATTCTCAATCCTTCAATCCAGGCGGATATACGCGATTATCAGCAGTATGTTGCAGGTGAGAGGATTGACGGAATGTTCTCCGCCGTTGCCACCATAGGCACCGTTATCACGCTTGCCACCTCGTCCATTCTTCCCAAAATCTATGAAAAAGGCGGTCTCACAAAGGCGATAGCACAGAAAGTTACCTCTGACCCCGCGATCCTCAGCCGTATGATAGGCGACAAGAATGTCGGCACCATCCTTGCCGAGCAGCTTGCAAACGGACAGAATAACTACATAAACGCAAACTCCGCTCTCTATGATCCCGATATTCTTTTAAACCTTCTTCACGTTCTCATCCTGTTCTCGGCTCTCGGAGCCGCGCTGAACGTAATCCCTTATTTCTGGTATGATTTCAATGAAACCAAACAGAAATCGGTGGTTCGTTCGCTTAAAATCAGAGCGATGTTTGAGGATTACGGAAACGGCGTGCTCAAGGATGAAGATCTTGTTGAAACCTGCGATATACTGAGAAACGCTTTTGAGCTTGAAAACAGGGAAAAAGCTGAAATATCAAGGAAATCTTACAGGAAAATCAAAGATAAAGCGGCAAGGAAAGAGGCAAAAAGGGAATATAAGGCGCAAAAGGAGCTTAATGAAGAAATCGAGATAAGCAGATTTGTAGCCGCAGAGGTGCGTAAATTTGAAAGTCCGCTGTATATTGACAAGATTAAGGCGGGCAGAGAATCCGCCGATGCGGGCCTTGACGGAATCAAAGCATACACAAAAGAGCAGGTCACAGATGAACTCAAAGCGGCGAAGGCAATGCAGAAAGGTTCAAAGCAGGAAAAAGAAATGAGAAGCGCCTTTGTCGACACCGCGCGCAGCAAGGTTTCAGCCTATAAAGCCTATCAGAAGTATTATTCAGGCAAAGAGGGCTTTGAGGAGCCCGATTTCAAAGTGCTTGAGGGATTCTTTGACAAAGAGGATGAGTGCGACGAAAAGATCGGCAGAATAAACAGAGAGATTTCCGCGCTCAGAAAAACAGGCAAAAAAGGCGAAATCAAGACGCTGAAAAAAGAAATCGAGTCTCTGGCAAAAGAAAGAAAAGAGGCGCGCAGAAACTCCGAAAAGGAAATGAACAGACACGCGAGATTCAACAGGGCCGCAAAGCCGTATCTTGACGCGGTCAAGCTTCTCAAAGAAAAAGACAACTATGAGAATCTTGAAAAGATTTACGGCCTCTATGATGAGGCAAAAGCGCGCCTTGAGGAGCGCAGGAGAGAGGATGAGACGGCGGCGGTTTAAAAACCCTTTTACCCCGGTGTAAAAAGGTTAAAATTTTTTAATATTTTTGTAAAAAAATGTAATTTTCTTATTGATTTATTTCTTTTTTAATGGTAGAATACCATGTGGTAATAATAAAGATTATCGCTTACTAATCGCGGCAGTTTCCGCAACCGGAGGTTATTTATGAAGAATTTTAAAAAGATTGTTGCGCTCCTTATGGCTGTTGTTATTTTTGCACTTGTTCCCATGAGCGCAAATGCTGCACTGTTTTTCGGTAAAAGAGCAAAGGAAGCGGCAACAGCGACTGCTGCCGATGAGGCAGATGTATTAGAGGCAACCGAAGAGATAGCGGAAGCTCCCGAAGAAACCACTGCCGCTCCGGCAAAGAAATCATCATCGTTATTCAGCGGTGCAGGCACCGTAGCCAAAATGTGGGTTTTTGTCACATTCGCAAATCCCAAGGTTCCCCATTGCTGGATTTATATCAAGAATCTCACCGATAAGTCACTGAGAGTATGTGACAACTATTATATCAAGCCCTACGGCGATTTCTCAATGGGCGCATTCAAAGCCAGAGGCACAGACGGCCCCGGTATCTACTTCAACCTTGAAAGACACTGGATCAAGCCCGAGACTTACGGCAGAGCATACTGCATGTCCACAAATGTTTCCGCATCCGAGATGCAGTCGGTAGCAAGCGCAATCAAGCGTCACGATTACTGGAACTGGGGCTTTAACTGCTGCTGGTTCGCAACAAGTATCTGGAATATCTGCTCTCCCCGTAAGCTCCTCTATTTATTCTCCCCCTACATCATGGTAGGCCAGATGCTCATCTGGGGCGCAAAGAGACCTGATTTCAAGATTCCCAAGCTGGCAGATGCTTCACAGTGCTACAAGTATGAAAACGGCGTTGCAAGGCAGTGCTGCTGGAGAGCTACAATCACCAACACAGGTGTATAATTAAAAATGAGGCTCCCTTCGGGGAGCTTCTTTGTTTTTGAAATAAACGGAAAATATGTACTGTTTTTCTGCTTGTTGCATAACAATATGCATTTTTGCATTTCATTTCAACACTTTTGCACTTTCCGCATAATAAACTTGACAAGCCCGTGCATTGCTGATATATATAGTGTACATTAATTGCAAAAAGGCAGTGACAAATATGACATTTCAGAATGATTGGTTAAAGCAGCGTTATTTCAGATGGTTTTTTGTGTCTTTACCGGAGAATCTGTCATCTTCATCCTGCCTTTTCTGTTGCTGAGCAGGTGAAGTTTCTGCATCTCCGTCAGGCGGAGGTGCTTTTTTATTTTATTGCAGGAGGATGTGATTATTATGAACGATTTTATACTGCTCAAGTGGAGAAACAGGAGAATGACGGTCGGCATAGATGATATATGCTATGTTGAAAGTTATAACAGACACTTGAGCGTTCATACTGTGAATCAGACAATAGAGGTTGTAGGTAAGCTCAGCGAAATAATGACGCAGCTCGGCAGTGATTTTATCTGCATACACAAAAGCTTTGCCGTAAATATGAAATATATCTTCAAGATTGATAATAACGGTGTAACTATGAATTCCGGGGATTTGCTGCCGGTTTCCGTCAGGAAAAAGACTCAGGTTGTGAATTCGTTTGACAGCTTCTGCGAAGGAAACCGGAAAGCTGATATACGATAAATAAAAAGGGGACTGACGTTTTGAGATGTCAGTCCCGATTCTGTTTTATTCCGGTTTTTCGGCGATTTCCGTTACTTCCTCTTCTTTCGGTCCGTTAAGCTTTTCCGCTCTTTTCTCAAGCTTAGGTGCTATGGTTTCTCTGTAAATAATAACAAATATCGCCGCAAAAGGAATTGCGAGGATTATTCCGAGCATTCCGGCTATCTTGCCGCCGAGTATGATAAGCACCAAAGTCCATACAGCCGGGATGCCGAGCGAACCTTTGAAAAGCTTGGGCTTTATAAGCATACCGTCAATTGCCTGCAGTATGCATATGAAGATGAGAAACACCAGCGCTTTTACAGGGCTTTCCAGGATGATAAAGAATATTCCTATGGCGGCTCCGATCATAGGACCGAAAGTCGGTATGATATTTGTGATAGCCACAACTACCGAAATCAGGGCGGCGTAAGGAGTGTTTGTGATGAGAGTGAATATCAAGGTTGTTATGCCTACAACCAGAGCATCAAACAGAGTGCATCCGACATATCTTATAAATATCTTATGACACCTGCGCCACAGGACGTTATTCTTTTCAAGTCTCTCCTTTGTATAAAGGGCGGAGCGTATCTGATTGAGAAATGAGAGCAGCGTGCTCTTGGCGGCAAGGAAGCAGAATCCGAATACGACGCCGGCGAAGAACGAAGTGATTCCCGAGCCGATTTCCCCGACCTTGCCGAGGATTGTCTTTGAATTGTTTTTGAGCATATCCATGATTTTTGCCATGGAATTGTCGATGGTGCTCTCGATTTTTGTAACATCGATATTTATCCTGTGGGCTGCCGCAAAGGCGGCAAGCTTTCTGATAAGCCCGTCAAGCTTCTGTGTATAATCGCTCCAGTTTGAGATAAGCTTTGAAACGCTCTTGACGATTGAAGGTATCAGAGCAAGGAGCAAAAGGGCGAGAATTATGATTATCAGCACTATTGTGAGAATCACGCCGAGTGTGTGCCGTGACGATTGCTTCTTTACATTTTTCAGTATCTTCTTCTCAAATAAATCATCCGCAACCGGATCAAAGAGATATGCGATAATTATTCCGACCACTATCGGGGAAATGAAGCCCCAGATTCCGGAGAAAGCCGCCCTGACGGCGGAAAAATGCTCGAGAAACTCATAGAGCAATACCGCGATACAGGCAGCGCCCGTGTATCCGGCGACAGGCTTTGAAAAAAACTTTTTAATCTTTTCCATAAATATTATTCCTCGATAAACGGCATTATGAATTTAAGTGTCTTATCAAGGCAGTCTCTGCCTTTTTTGAATTTTGTCACTATAGTCCAGGCGTGAAATCCGAGAACTCCGGTGCCTTCATATGAATCGTACGGAATGCCGAAAGATTCATATTCCTTCATCATGTCATATCCCTCATATCTGAGCCAGTCGTTGCAGGCGGTGGTGAAAAACGCGGGAGGGAAATTTCCGGTGATGTGAGGATAGGTCAGACTGCCTTCTTCGGTTTTGAGAAACTCAATGCATTTATCGCGGCTCATGCCGAGAAATGAGGTGACCATCATCTTCATATCGGGGAATTTTGACTGCGGGCAGTCGGGGTCAAGGAGTTTCGGCAGATTTATACAGCCGCAGTGCGCAATCATGGCGGATATTCTGAAATCGTCAATGTGTCTGAATTCAATGCCGAGCTTTTGAGCAAGGCTCTTGTCCGCGGCGAGAGCGGCGAGGAAAAAGATATAGTAAACTCCCGCGCTCTCTCCTGCGACGAGGATTCTGCCCGTGTCGATATTATTCCGGGGAGCATCGTCAAAGATTTTATCAACAGCTGCGCAGATTTCTCCTATCGCAAGCGGGAAGGCCTTGTCGGGAGCATAGGTATATGAGATATTTGCCGTGAAAAAGCCGAGCTTTGCGAAATTCTGGATATATGTGTTTCTCATATCGGTAATGCCCGATACCCAGCCGCCGCCGTGAATGTAAATCATGAGCGGCTTTTTTTCACCGGTGAGGTCTTTTCTGCAATATGTATTGTAATACTGCGCTTTTTCGCTCCCGTAGGGAATCCTTTTATTATAAATGATCCCGGGCGGTGTCGGTTTGTATGTCAGAGCGTAGGCAAGCGATTCGGTAAAATTATACCAGTATGTGCCGACCTTGCCTCTCAGGTATACTTTTTTATCCATCTGACCTCTCCTCAATGCGCAAATTTTACTTCTTTGTTTATTATATCACAATAAATTTCCGAATTCCATACATATGCGAAATAATTAAGGCTATTTTTTTGATCCGGAGAAATAAGCACATATAATTCCGACCGGATTGTGTTTATAATTATTTGCTTGTGTGATAATATATCTGCAGGATAAAACAAAAGAAATGTTGCAAAAACACATATTAAAGCATTGCTTTTGATTTACCGATATGATATTATAACGATAAGGAGGGAAGTGCAATGAAATCGCTTATAATCATGTGGGCGGCCGCCCTTGTGCTGCTGCTTATCATTGAGGGTGTTACTGCGCAGCTTGTTACGATATGGTTCGCTGCCGGAGCGCTTGCCGCCTTGACAGCCGCCGCGCTTAAAGCACCACTTTGGCTTCAGATCACGCTCTTTGTGGTCGTCTCGGCTGTAACGCTTGCGGCAACCCGTCCCATAGTGAAAAAGATTACCAACCGCAAGGCGGAAAGCCTGAATGCAGACAGGATTATCGGCAGGCAGGCGATAGTGACGGAGCGGATTGACAATCTCGAGGGTACCGGCACAATCAAGGTTGACGGCCTTACCTGGACGGCGAGAAGCGCGGATGACTCGGTCTTTGAGCCGGGAAGTCAGGTGACAATTGATAAAATCGAAGGCGTAAAAGCAATTGTCAGACAGTAAGCATGTCAGAATTATCACTTAATATACACAGTAAAGGAGAATCATTATGCCGCATGTATTTGTAGGATTACTCGTAGTCGTAGTAATTTTAATCATTGCAAACATCAAAATTGTTCCTCAGTCAAAAGCCTACGTGCTTGAGAGACTCGGAGCATACAGCACAACCTGGCAGACCGGCCTTCACGTAAAGGTACCGTTTATTGACAGGATCGCAAAGCAGGTGTCGCTCAAAGAGCAGGTTGTCGACTTCCCGCCGCAGCCCGTTATCACAAAAGATAATGT
>CADBOL010000287.1 GCA_902796295.1 Oscillospiraceae bacterium | reverse complement strand
CCCTGTCTCGCCTGTCGGCTCGGTCAGCGCTTCTGCCTGCGGCAGAGGTCTCCACCGGAGACCCGCGCCCTCAAGGGGAAGGCGAATACTCCGCATATCCCTGAGGCGGCACGCATGTATGCGTGCCCTGCATTTGCAATCTGCCGCATTAACCAACATATAAAATCGGAGCGCGAATCGCGCCCCGTAATTCCGAATTCATCATTCATCATTCCGCATTTGCATCACGGTATTATACTTTCGTCCTCTTCGGCGTCTCTTTTTTCTTCCTCTTCCCTCTTCTTTAACTCCTCGCGCTCTTTCTGCGGGGTGAGGACATTTTCGCGGTCTTTCCATACCGTGTCAATCAGCCTGCCGAAAAGGCCTATCAGCGGGGCATTGAGAATGGTTGAGGCGACGGTACCCGGGCCGATTGCTGTAATCTCAAACTTTTTAAGCAGAATCAAAGATAACAGTACGGCAAGCACGAGTGAAGTGATATCGTAAATCCACTTCACTTTTGTCATTTTTTTCTCTTTTTCCGTCGAATACTCTTTTACAAACATTTCCCAGACTTCCTGGGGAAGGTCGGTTCTGAAAAAGCATGCGACGGCAAACGCTATGAGAAGTATTCCGGCGGCGCAGGCAAGGATTCTGGCCGCAATACCGGCATATACCTCCTCGCCGATTACATTCCTCCAGCCGTCGAGTATCACGCCGAACATTACGGCGGTGGCGAATGAGAGCAGATATCTTGCCCTGAATTTTCTTATCAGAATGCACAGCATAGCGAGCACAAGAGCCTGGACTATATACTCCGCCATACCGAATGTGAATTTGGGAAACGCCTGTGACACCCTGAGATAAAGTATATAAACAGGGGCCTCAACCATTGAGAGGCCGAAACCCGCTCTTGCACTGAGAGTAACCCCGAGAGGGCAGAGCACCATCCCGAGCACCCACATTGCGACATTTCTTATATGAATCTGATGTTCCTGCATCGTCTTCTCCAGTCAGAATATGAAATAATACAGGAGCCGCATAATTAGCAGTTAGGAGTTAGGAATTAAGGAATCGCATTGTGGTGAATTATATCGTCCACACCCGCCCCTTCGGGGCACCCTCTCCGATCATGGAGAGGGCTAAAAAGGAACGCATTGCGATTAAATTATATCCACCTCATCAGTCACGGCTTAGATCCTTATGCCGTGACAGCTGTCTCACCTGTCGGCTCGGTCGGCGCTTCTGCCTGCGGCAGAGGTCTCCACCGGAGACCCGCGCCCTCAAGGGGAAGCCTGATGCTTCGCATATCCTTGTGGCGGGCGGATAATATCCGGTCTCACCTGTCGGCTCGGTCGGTGCTTCTGCCTGCGGCAGAGGTCTCCACCGGAGACCCGCACCCCTACGTTATAATCGGAGCAAAGCGACCGTTCATTTCACATTATCACAATCCGGAGCGAAGCGACCCACAATTACTCATTACTCATTACTAATTACTCATTAATCCGCGCGGTTACTGTACGTATGAATTATATCTCATTTTCGCGTCTTTGGCAACAGTATATTTTGCTTGATAAAGCTATAATATTATGTTAAAATAAAATGATATAATATCTTCTTATTCCGGGGAATTTCTATGGACAGATTTATTCTCAAAGCGCCTTATCAGCCGACGGGCGACCAGCCGCAGGCGATTGAAGCGCTCACAGAGGGGCTGAAAAAGGGATATAATGAACAGACTCTGCTCGGCGTTACCGGCTCGGGCAAGACTTTTACTATGGCAAACGTGATTGCGAGAGCAAACAGACCGACTCTTGTACTCGCTCACAACAAAACCCTCGCCGCCCAGCTCTGCAGTGAATTCCGCGAATTTTTCCCCGACAACGCGGTGGAGTATTTTGTCTCTTACTATGACTATTATCAGCCGGAGGCATATATCGCCACAACCGATACATATATTGAAAAAGACTCGGCTGTCAATGATGAAATTGACAAGCTGCGCCATTCGGCCACATCCGCCCTCTCCGAGAGGCGCGATGTGATTATTGTCGCCTCCGTCTCCTGCATCTACACTCTCGGCGACCCGATAGATTACAGGAGCATGGTTATCTCCCTGAGAACCGGGATGGAAAAGCCGCGTGACGAGCTGATTGAAAAACTGATTTCAATCCAGTATGAGAGAAACGATATAGATTTCAGCAGAAACAAATTCAGGGTGCGCGGCGATGTGGTCGAGATATATCCCGTCTATTCAAACGAAAACGCGATCCGTGTTGAGTTCTTCGGCGACGAGGTCGAAAGAATCAGCGAAATCAATGCTCTGACAGGTCAGGTTAAAAGCACGCTCTCTCATGTTGCAATATACCCCGCCTCTCACTACGTCATCAGCCCCGATAAGATGGAGCGCTCTGTCGTGCAGATTCTCGAAGAGATGGAGGAGCGCGTAAAATGGTTTGAGGAGCGCGGGAAACTGCTCGAGGCGCAGAGGATAAGGCAGAGAACGGAATACGATGTCGAGATGCTGCGCGAAACCGGATTCTGCAAGGGGATAGAAAACTATTCGAGAATAATGTCGGGCAGAGAGCCCGGCTCGATGCCGTTTACGCTGCTTGATTATTTCCCCGATGATTTCATACTGTTTGTGGATGAGTCTCATGTTACTCTGCCGCAGGTCAGGGCGATGTACGGCGGCGATAAAGCAAGGAAAACAAGTCTTGTCGATTTCGGATTCCGACTCCCCTCAGCTTACGATAACAGGCCCCTGACTTATGATGAATTCTACTCAAAGGTCCATCAGAAAATCTTTGTCAGCGCCACTCCCGGAGATTTTGAGAGGGAGAAGAGCGCGCAGGTCGTGGAGCAGGTCATAAGGCCCACGGGGCTGCTTGACCCGGAGATATCGGTCAGGCCTGTTGACGGTCAGATTGACGATCTCGTTTCAGAGATAAACGAGAGAACGGCGAAACACGAGAGAGTGCTCGTCACTACCCTCACCAAAAAGATGGCGGAGGATCTGACGGAGTATCTTGAAAACCTTGATATAAAGGTGCGCTATATGCACCACGATATAGATACCATTGAAAGAATGGAGATTATCCGCGGGCTGCGCCTGGGCGATTTCGACGTGCTGGTCGGAATCAACCTGCTCAGAGAGGGGCTTGATATTCCCGAGGTCTCGCTTGTCGCGATCCTTGACGCGGATAAAGAGGGATTCCTCAGAAGCGAAACATCGCTTATACAGACTGTCGGCAGAGCCGCGAGAAACGCCGAGGGTACCGTCATAATGTATGCCGACACCGTCACGCCGTCAATGGAGAGAGCTATTACCGAGACAAACAGACGCCGTGAAAAGCAGATGAGATACAATGAAGAAAACGGCATCGTACCCAAAACAATAGTCAAAGATATTCACGAGATTATTGAAATATCAACCGCGGCAGATGATGACAGCAGGATTTCAAAGATGAGCAGGGCCGATAAAGAGAAGCTCATCGCTCAGCTCACCGCTGAGATGAAAGCGGCGGCTAAGATTCTCGAATTTGAGCACGCGGCATATCTGAGAGATAAAATCGAAAAAATCAAAAGCGCTTCGTCAAAAGCGAAGCCGGGCAAGAGGTAAAAATGTCAAACTCGGAAATAAT
>CADBOL010000286.1 GCA_902796295.1 Oscillospiraceae bacterium | reverse complement strand
CTCAAAGAAAACTATTTCGATGCAGCTGAGGCAAAAAGCGCTTGTATTACATTTTTGAACGATATTCTTGATTTCACGGCAGATGAAAAAGCCTTCCTGTCAGAATTTGCAGGCGGGAACTTTTTGCCCGACTTGCTGTTCGGCGACTCCGAAGAATACGCAAGAATAAAAAACCATCCCATGGCGGTTTTCAAATGCCGTAATAACAGCCAAAAGCCCTCTGTTCTTGCAAAGCTTGAAGAAAACAAGAACAAAATTCAGGAGAATGATACAAATAAGAAATCTCCCGCCCGAAACAACCATGAAAGGTAAAAAAAGAAAAAATTTTTTTCCGTTAGATTTCCGGGTTTTGCTGACTGTTTAATGAAGGGACGTGTGCAGTGTTTAAAAGCATTGTTTACCCTTTTATTAATAAAAATTACGGAAAAGGAGAGAATTAAAATGTCAGCAAATATTAAAAGAGCGTTGTCGCTCATATTGAGCCTTGTAATGATATTCGGTGTGTTTTCCGCTGCAGGTGAAGGTATCGGCTTTTCGGGTATTATGAATGTGACTGCTTCTGCCGGGGAAATATTGCCATATTCAATCAATAATAATAAAGTGACTATAACCAACCCTAATTACTATATTGATGAAAACGGCGATGCTGTTATTCCGGAGAGAATAGAGAGACTGCCGGTCACCGCAATTCGAGGAGGATTTGGCAGTCCCATACTTAAGACAGTTTATATCCCCAAAAGTGTGACAAGTATTGAGAATTATGTTTATTACAAATTTAATCCGCTGTCATTTGAGAGCATTATTGACGGATTAAGCCATATATTTAAGCATAGTATATTTGGAAACTGCCCGAACCTTGAAACAATAACAATAGCAGAGGATAATCCAGTTTATCATTCATCAGGTAACTGTATAATAGAAACAGAAAGCAAAACCCTTGTTTCAGGTTGTGCTTCAAGCGTTATACCCGATGACGGGAGTGTGACAAGCATTGGCGATTTCGCGTTTTGCGGTGTTAAGGGATTGAAAAACATTTACATTCCGTCATCGATTGAAAGAATAGGAGTTTCTCCGTTTAATTTGGGTGATTATGATTATTCTAATATTTGCTCGGATGTTGAGAGTATAACGGTATCGGAAAACAACCCGCATTATCATTCGGCAGGTAACTGTCTTATTGAGACAGAAACAGGCAGATTGGTTTCCGGCTGCAAAAACAGCGTTATACCCGATGACGGCAGCGTTACAGCAATCGGCGATTA
The DNA here is from genome assembly GCA_902796295.1 of Oscillospiraceae bacterium. GTDB lineage: Bacteria > Bacillota > Clostridia > Oscillospirales > Acutalibacteraceae > CAG-177. The sequence continues at coordinate 1,359 of CADBOL010000286.1, read as the reverse complement.
TGCGTTTTCTCAAGTTGATTCTTTTGAATCGGTAATTATTCCCGATTCAGTATCATTGATTGGCGAAGGAGCATTCTTATATAGTATTGACCTTGAATCGGTATTCATCCCGAATTCTGTTACAGTAATCGGAAGATATGCATTTGCCGATTGTAAAAGGATTCAGAGTATATCGATTCCCGACAGCGTGACGGATATAGGATATGCTGCGTTTGCGGAATGTGATGAACTCGTTTCAATTTCATTCGGCAGCGGACTAAGAAATATTGAAAGCATGGAAATGACTCAGCTTGCAGGAGGAGGATACAGCTTTAATGATTTATTCAATTCAAGCACAAAGCTTGAGAGTATCACTGTATCTCCGGATAATCCGGTATTCCATTCATCAGGCAACTGCCTTATAGAAACAGACACAAAAACACTGATTGCCGGCTGTAAAAACAGCGTTATACCGAATGACGGAAGTGTATTGACAATAGGAGTTGCTGCATTTATTAATTGTGAGGGATTGAGAAGCGTGGCTATTCCGGACAGTGTCACGGTTATAGATAGTTATGCTTTCAATGGCTGTTGTTATCTTGATAACATATCATTCGGGAGCGGAATCAGCCATATAGGAGGACACAATTTTGCATATTACTCAGACCAGCTATCTCCGAATTATATCAGTGAAGTATTTTACAACGGCACACGCGAGGAATGGGAAACCATCATAATTGATGAATACAATTATGGATTAAATTATGCAAACATACATTTTAATGACGGTACAATGACATTTGCGGATTATTCCGCTCTTGATGCTCTTATTGCGACAATACCGGAGGATTTAAGTGTTTACACCGAAGATTCGGTTGCCGTTCTGAATGAAGTGCTCGGCAGTATAGTGCGTGATTTGCCTGCGGAGGAACAGGCGACTGTTGACGGTTACGTTGAGTCTCTGACAGCGGCAATCGGAAGCCTTTACTTTGAGCCCTTTGCCTCAATCAGCACAACTCAGGTTATCAGAGGCGAGAGAGCAACCTGGACTGTCACCACTCCCTTAAATGTTATGTGGCTGAGATTCACCTGCAATTATACCACCGCAGGCGGAGCAAGCGGCAAAACTGTTTTAAGCTTAAAATACGGGAATACATACTCGGGCTCGACCGAATTCAGCGTCAAAGAAGAAAACGGAATGAGAATCTGGACCGTTTCCATGCCGTTTACTTATCCCGGAACTTCCGCAAGCGCAACACAGAATTGGAAGGTAGAGTATAAGAGAAGAGGCAGCTCCGTTTGGGAGACCGCAAGGATTCTGTCAGGCACAAAATGGAAAGCAAAAGCCGGCATCAAAGAATACAGTCAGGAAGTGCTTGT
>CADBOL010000285.1 GCA_902796295.1 Oscillospiraceae bacterium | reverse complement strand
CTGTCATTCTCTTTTGCGGAGTCTTCAAACACTCTGATAAATCCCTTGTGATATGCTCCGAGGTTTTCGATGAATTCATCGGAATTTATCAAGCTCACACAGGTTTCTTCGCCTATCTCACACAGGCAGTCATGCAGGGCATCGAGATTATTGCCGTAATAATCGGGAAATCCGAGCTTTTTTGCGATATATTCATGGGCCGATTTTCTGTCAGTCATCTTTTTTCCGTCAAGTCTTATCTTTTTCATTATATAATCCTCAATAAAGCTGTGTAAATGATTCATAATGGTTTGAAGTATAGTATATTCTGCCGTCAGACGAATATATAATCCTCTCTGCTCCTCTTGACCGCCTTCCGTTTGTATTGATATCACACTCGTGATAGCTTCCTTTCGGAAGGAGACCTTCATAATTTCCAAAATAATCGCCGCCTATCGCTTTGCCCGGCGCTATTTCATCAAGGGAGCCGCCTTCCCAACCGAGGGACTGTGCCTGTTTCTTCGTGATGAAGTTTGACGGCAGTCTGCCGTAGGTGTGAATATAGAGGGCTACATCGTCTTTGCTGTAATAATAACCGTCTTCTCTAATCCCGGAGGATTTCTGCGTTGAAGCAGCCGTGGTTTTGCGCTGCGTAGTTTTGGTGTCGGCATAAGTGTAATGCCGCATTGAGGTCGAGCTTTCCTCCGTGATTTCGGGTTCGGTACTCTGCTGTTCATAGATACTGAGCGCCTCACTCATTGACATTACGACGGAGTCATCAAGTGCCGTTGCCGGTTCTGAGCGGTCAAAGGCAAAATTCTTCGCAAGCAGCGCGCCTGCAACAGCCAGGATTAAAAGCAATACGGCATAAATCTTTTTCTTCATATCTATTTACCTTTCAAACTGCGTTCTGATATCATAAATGCTCATACTGTCGAGTGATTTATTCTTATTGAACCTGTATACACTCAGCACGAGCCCTATCGCAAGGTATATGCAGAGATTTGCGGAACCGCCTGCGCTGATGAAAGGCAGCGTGATACCGATACAAGGCAGGAGCTTGAGACACATCCCTATATTCATTACCGCCTGAGAGCTTATCATAAACACCGTGCCGTAGCAGATAAGCGAGCCGGATACATTGTATGCGCATTTTGCGGTCTTTATTATACGCAGGCAGATAAACGCTAGAATGGCGAGCAGAAGAATTCCGCCGACAAGCCCGAGTTCCTCTCCGACAACCGAAAACACCATATCGCTCTCGTTAACGGGTATTCCCGCCTCTGACTGCGTATAGGTTCCCTTGAAAAGTCCGTCTCCGAAAAGTCCGCCGGCTCCTATGGCGTTGACCGCCCTCTGCTGCTGGTAGATTCTCGCCTTGTAAACAGTTTCGCTGAGAGCCTCGGGATAATAAATCGCGAGGATTCTCTGCCTGTGAAAGTTTGAGAGGAATTTGGTCCACAGCACGGGCACGGCAGCTGCTATTGCACCGAACGCCGCTACAAAATATCTTATTTTAAGGCCGGCCATAAACATCATACCGGTAAACATAAAGCCGAAAACGATGGCCGAGCCGAGGTCATCCGTGAGGATAATAAGCCCTATGGGAACGAGCGCGTGCAGGGTAAGCAGCAAAACATTGAGCGGCTTATTCATATCACGTCGAACTCTTTCAACATGATTTGAAAACGTGATAAGAAAGCCCACTTTGGCAAGCTCCGACGGCTGAAAATATACACCGAACGGTGTGGGAAGCCAGCATTTGGCGTTGGGCCTGTCTTCGGGCGCCTCACCCCATACAAACAGGGCAAGTATCAGCAGCAGACAGACGGCCGCAACAAAGAACCACATCCGCTCTATTGAGTTATAATCAAAAAATGAAATAATTATACAAAACAATATTCCTATCGCTGCGGAGACAATCATCACTATGAGCTCTCTGCTCAGAGGAAGACCGGACTCCAAAGCGTCATTTCGCGTTGCCGAATGCACCATCAGAAATCCGTATACCGATGCGGCAAGGCAGCCGAAAAGAAGCAGGAAATCAGTCTCTTTAAAAGAGTTTTTCAGCCTGTCGTTCATTTGTTGTTACCTTTCTCAAAAGGATTACGCCGATAATAAGACCGAGCGGGAATATCACCGAAAACAGAAATCCCCGTTTAAAATCATTGCCGAATGATGAAGAAATAACCCCTACAAGGGAGGGACCGCTGATGCAGCCGAAATCCCCCGCCAGCGCAAGCAGTGAAAACATTACTATACCACCGTTTCTGATTTTATCCGCAGCGAGGCTGTAAACCCCGGGCCACATAATACCGACGGAAAATCCCGTCACGGCGCACGCCGCAAGCGATATCGCGGCAGAGCCGGAAAAAGCGACGGTAATATAACAGACAAGGCAGAGCACACTGCAAAAAAGAATGAATCTGTCGAGATTGAGCTTTTCGCTCAAGGCGGCGTGAAGCACTCTCGAAACGCCCATAAACGCCGCAAACATCGCAGGCCCTATCAGGTCGCCGACAGCTTTGTTTACATGAAGCCCGCTCTCTGCAAAGGCGCTCGCCCACTGGCTCATAGCGATTTCACTCGCCCCGGCGCAGACCATCATAAGCAGGAATACATAGACTGCTTTCGTTTTTAAAAGCTCTCTGATTCCGAGTCCGCTGCCGTCGGGCGTCAGAGTATTGACCGGAACAAACATAAAATAGAAGGCATTGAAAAGCGGAATAAGCGCAATAAGCATTGCGAGGATATTCCATTTCTCCTCCCCCGCTGTTTTAAAAAACAGAGTTGACACAAGTATCACGCCGAGCTGACCCCAGCAGTAAGACGAGTGAAGCAAGCTCATATTGCCCGATTTATTCTCTGTGGGGCAGGCCTCAACTATCGGGCTCACTATTACCTCGCAAAGGCCTCCGCCTATTGCGTTGAATACTGTCGGAATGAGCAGGGCAAGATATTTGTCTGCCCAGATAACCGGAAGAATGCCGAACAGTGTCATACCGGCAAATGCCGAAAAATGAGCAATCACGGCTGACCTTTTATATCCGAGCCGGTCGATAAAAAACGCGGATATGAGATCTATCAGAAGCTGAATACCGAAATTCACGGTTATAAGCGAGCTGATTCTGAGCATCGAGAGGCCGAACACCGAATTAAACATCACAAAGAGCAGAGGGCTGAAATTATTGACAGCCGCCTGCGTGATGTATCCGATATAGCTCGCACGCAAAGTATGGCGGTAGCTGAGCTTTGATTTCATTATCCGATTGACTCAAGCAGCTCAAGGAATGCCTTGGTAACAAACTCGCCGCCGTAGCGCCCGGTTGATACTATCTCTTCATTTTCGGTGAAAATCGAGTGCCAGTTATTTGATGTGAGAAGATATCCCACCTGGTCATTTGTCAGGCCGAAAACGAGCAGTTTTCTGCCGGGAACCTTTGACTCAAAGCTCGGGTATTCCCAGTCCTCGCCGAACCAGGATGTCTCGGCCGTGTCGGCGCCGCCGAAAGCGATTTCGGGAGCAAGCTCGCCCGGGATAATCGCTATTGCGATATCCTCGCCTATCTCGGCGTATCCGACCTCGGACACTATGGAATATTTATTGAAGCCGTTTTTATGGATATTGTTTTTGAGGAGGCCGCCCTTTGCGGCAAGGAGAAGGATGTTATTATTAATATCAATCCATACTTCGCTGAATTTAATGTTGAGTATCGGCGCGACTTCCTTCTCTTCCTTTATCGTTTCAAGCTTCTGAGCGAGAGTCTCGCCGTAAGTTCTGATTCTGTATACTGTACCCTCTTTTTCAACGCGCTCCTCATCAAACTCCAGAGGATCGTAATCGCTCGTGATTGCAAGCTGCGCGCCGAGGATATAGAAGAAATCGGCGTTGTCATGCTCGTTGATATACTGCTCCATATAGTAAGGATAATCGGCGGTAAGCTCTCTCTGAGCCGCGCCGTTGCCCACGCAGTGCATGGAGCCGTTGACGATCCAGATTTCTTTTGCGCCCTCTTCATCGGGAACAAATCTGAATCTGTTGAGATTTGAGTCAAACACCTGGGGATCTCTCTTGTCGTGCATATATTCCTTCACGTCAACCGTGCCGAAATACATCTTGCCGGTCTTCATATTTTCGACCGCTTTTATCATCGAATCAACGGCAACCTTGTAAAGGTTTTCCATATATTCTTTATTCTGACCGCCGGGAAGCTCCTGGCCGGTTAAAGTTCTGATTGATGACATGAACAGAGCGTCAACTATGTCGCCGTTCATACCGAATGTATCAACACAGGAATGCTGATGCAGAGCGGATACATTCACACTCGTGATATCGAGATTCTTACTCTTTGCATATTCCTCAAATTTTGCCCTGATAAT
>CADBOL010000284.1 GCA_902796295.1 Oscillospiraceae bacterium | reverse complement strand
GGCTTTGATGCCTCTCATTTCAAGTTTCTTTTTTATCTCACTTTCCGGCATATCCGTTTTAAGATTGAGCGTGAAGTGAAGGCCGGCATCGGATTCACTCAGCCGGGAAATACCGGCCGCCGGGTGAGAGCGGTATTCGCTCAGAAGCTCGCTGCGCAGCAGCTCATAATATTTTTTAGTCCGGCTCAGATGCCTTTCAAAATATCCTTTTTCAATAAACTCCGCAAGCAGGTACTGCTCAAATGAGGGCACGGTGCAGGCGCTGAAAGACAGCATTTCGCCGTATCTGCGCGCCAGGGAATCGGGAAGCACCATATATCCGAGACGAAGCGACGGTGAAATTGTTTTTGAGAAAGTGTTTATATAAATCACGCGCCCCCGGGTGTCAAGAGTCTGCAGTGTGGGTATGGACTTTCCGCCGAAACGCAGTTCGCTGTCAAAATCATCTTCAACAATATATCTGTCACCCGCATTTGCCCAGCTTATGATTTCGTGGCGTTTTTTCGCGCTCATTATCCGGCCCGTCGGGAAATTATGAGACGGAGAAATGTGAAGTATATCAGCGCCGCATTCTTTTATATTCCCGGAATCCGTGCCGTTTTCCGCAAAGCTTACAGGCAGGCAGTTTGCCTTGTTCATCCTGTAGACTTCCGAGATTTTCGGGTAGCATGGATTTTCAATTCCGTAAAACCTGTCATTTCCGAGCAGGCGTATAATCTGAGTGTAGAGATACTCCGAGCCCGAGCCGATAATTATACAGTCCGGGGAAATGCTCATTCCGCGCTCGCTGAGCAGATAGAGGCTGATTGCCTGGCGGAGCCTGTAAACTCCGTTAAAAGGAATCGGGTCAAGAAGCTCAAGACGGTAATCCGAGATAACTTCTCTCATGAGATGAGACCATACAGAAAAAGGAAACTGATCTCTCGGTACTGAATTCGAGCAAAGATCGATTGTGTATCTGCCACCTTTTACCGTGTCATCGGGGATATAGGAATAATGGCTGTTCCTGCCTGCTGCTGCTTTCACATCCGTATTGATGGCAAGGCTTTTTTCACAGTAATATCCTTTCTTTTCAACGGATGTGACATAGCCTTCGTCGATCAGGGCACCATAGGATGCCTCAACCGTCACCTTGCTGATTCCGAGATGCGCGGCAAGCTCTCTCTTTGAGGGGAGTTTCTCTCCGCCGCTTATCACTCCGGAAATAATGTCTGATTTTATGAAATTGTAAAGCTGTTCGTAAATCGGAGTTTTGCTGTCTCTGTCAAAATTATATGTCAGCATACCGGCCTCATCTGGCATTATGATTTATTTTGAAAATGGCCATTGAATTAATGCCAATTATGATTATACTATGTGATGACAAATAAAGCAACAGGAAAAGAGAAAGAAAATGAAAAAAATCCGTCTCGCGGTGCTGTCATCGGTATTCGCCGCGATAATATGTGTTTCGACTCTGATTATTCAGATACCGATACCCGCAACGCACGGCTATATTAATCCCGGAGACTGCTTCGTGATTATTGCGGGCATTGTGCTCGGGCCGCTTTACGGTGCTCTTGCGGCAGGTCTGGGCTCGGCTCTTGCAGATCTTATCGCCGGATATGCCGTCTATTCGCCGGCATCATTTGTTCTCAAAGCCCTTATGGCGATTGCCGCATTCCTTATTGCCGGCAGGAGCAGGAAGGTATTCAGGTTCATAACCGCCGCTTTGGTTTCGGAAATTATCATGACAGCCGGATATTTTCTTTATGAATTTTTTGCGCTCGGCTATGCGGCCGCCGCTGTTTCCGGAGTGCCGATGAATCTTATTCAGGGCGCGGCCGGGATTATAATTTCCGTTCCGGTTCTCGTAACGGTAAACAGAAACGAAAAACTCAGAAATATTATTTACGGCAGGGAGTTGTGATTATGTCAATATATGAAGATGCGAGAAACGCCGCGCTTGAAATAGTGGAGATTTCGGGAATCAAGGCCGGAGATACTCTCGCCGTCGGCTGCTCCACAAGCGAAGTTATGGGTGAGAGAATGGGTACCCTCAGGAGTCCCGAGGTCGGCCTTGAGATATTCAACGGCATAATGTCTGTTCTCAGCGAAAAGGGTATATATCTTGCCGCGCAGTGCTGCGAGCACCTTAACAGAGCGATTGTGACAGAGAGGGCAAACGCAGAAAAGAAGGGGCTTGAGATTGTTTCGGTCGTGCCTCACCCGCACGCGGGCGGTTCTTTTGCGACTGTTGCGTTTCAGAACCTCAAAGACCCGGTAGTGGTTGAAGAAATAAAAGCCGAGGCGGGTATTGATATAGGCCTCACCCTTATCGGAATGCATCTTAAAAAAGTTGCCGTTCCCGTCAGACTCAAGCAGAATACAGTCGGCAAAGCTCCCGTAACCGCCGCGCGCACCCGCCCGAAATACATCGGAGGCGAGCGCGCCGAGTATGTGTGAGAGGTATAATTCAAGACCCGCAGGGTTTGATTCCCGGCGGGCCTTTTTGTTTAAAGTTCGATTTCAAATTGTTCCGATATACCGTTGTTGTCAATAAGGGTAACTTTTGCGGTTTTTCCGGTGAGTTCTATTCCGGCTCCTCCGAAGCATCCGTCCTGATTTTTTGCTCCGATGAGCAAAGGACAGGGCAGGCCGTAATCGTCATAATCCTCGCCCGGGTATACGAGCCTGTATCTGTGCTCGTGACCGCAGAGCATAAGGTCCGGTTTGTAATCCCGCAGCAGAGATGCCCATCCGCGGTAGATTTCCTCCTCTATATCAAAAGGCGGCGCATATCTGTGAATAAACGGGACATGGACAATTATCAGTTTATAATCAGCATCCTGCGAGGAGTCTGCTTCCCGGGTTATTTTTTCGATGAATTCAGTCTCTCTGAGTCTGAAACCGTGGCAGGCTACCGTGCCGCCGTATTCCGGGTTGTCATCTCTTTTATCCTCGCCGCAGTCAAGACATATTCCGCACACTCTGCCGGCTTTGAAAGTATAATATGAGCAGCCGTTTCTGTCGGGTAAATACTGCGAATGAAATTCCGCCGCCACACCGCGCAGGTCATGATTTCCTCTCGCGAAGACGCAGGGTATTTCTCCGCCCGTTATTTTGCTGCAGATGTCATAGATGGTGTCAAAATTCGATAACGTACTGCTATCTTCGGGGATGTCTCCGTTGAGAATGAGCAGATCGATTTTTCCGTAATTTTCCGCGGCTTTGACCGGAGCGTCAATGTGATTATGCGTGTCGGCGATATGATAAATCCTTATTCCTTCATCCGGAACGGGTCTGAATGAATAACAGTATTCGCTTTTTTCCCCGGTCTGAGTAAAATATGCCTTGCGCTTTATTACTTGAGTTTCGGTTACGGTGTATTTACCCTGTGAATCGAGCAGGCCGCAGGGTATTGTGAATTTGTGGCAGGTGCTCGCGGATCTGAGAATTCCGTTTGAGTCATCGGTAAATACTTTATCTCCGATTCTGATTTCAATAAATGCTTCTTTCTCTGTGTTTACTATTATCTGATAGCAGTCTCCGACTGCGAAAACGGCGGGATGAAATCTCAGCATAATTACACCTCGTATCGGATTTTGCAGGGATTATTTTTTCTGCTTGCAAATATAACGCATATATAGTATAATTGTCAAGAAATTTGCATAAATCCGATCGGAGAAATTCAAAATGAACGAAAAGCTCAGTGAACTTTACAGAAAATTTGATGAATACAAGGCGATGAATCTCTCGCTCAATATGGCAAGAGGAAAGCCGGGAAAAGAGCAGCTTGACATATCAAATGATATTCTCGATCCTGCTCTGCTCGGAAACTATAAATCCGCCGACGGCACCGAAGTGAGAAACTACGGCGTGCTTGACGGAATCGCAGAATGCAAGAAGCTTTACAGTGAAATTCTCGGAGTTCCCGAAAAGAATATTATTGTTTTCGGAAACGCGAGCCTTACCATAATGTATGATTACATTGCTCAGTGTATGATATTCGGCGCGGGTGACAGGCCCTGGGCGTGTCAGCAGGGAATTAAATTCCTCTGCCCGGTTCCCGGATATGACAGGCATTTTGCCATCCTTGAGCATTTCGGCATAGAGATGATAAATATCCCTATGGATGCGGAAGGACCCGATATGGATAAGGTCGATGAGCTTATCAAAGATGAAAAGGTCAAGGGCCTCATCTGCGTTCCGATGTACGCAAACCCCAACGGCATATCCTACAGCGAGAGGGTCATTGAAAGATTTGCCTCGCTCAGACCCGCCGCGAAGGATTTCAGGGTTATCTGGGATAATGCCTACTGTGTCCATCACCTGAGCGATGACTGCGATAAGTTTTACAATATTTTTGAATATGCTTCAAAGTATTCAAACGAGGATCTTTTTATTGAAGTTGCCTCGACTTCAAAGATTTCATTTCCCGGCGCCGGTATCTCCGTTATGGCGGCATCGGATAATAACATAGCCGCTGTCAAAAAGCGTATGACGGTGCAGACAATCGGTTATGACAAGATAAACCAGCTCAGACACGCTGCATATTTCAGAGATTATGACGGGATCAAGGCCCATATGGCAAAGCATGCGGAGATAATCAGGCCGAAGTTTGACGCCGTGCTTGAAGCTCTTGAAAAGAATTTTGCCGGCAGAGAGGGCTATTCATGGACCGTTCCGAAGGGCGGATACTTTATCAGCCTTGATGTCGTGCCCGGCTGCGCGAAGAGAACTGTTGAGCTGTGCAAAGAGGCGGGTGTAACCCTCACGGGTGCGGGAGCCACATTCCCTTATCACAAGGATCCCGAAGACAGGAATATCAGAATCGCCCCGACCTTTCCTTCGCTCGATGAGCTGAAGCTCGCAAGCGAAATCCTCTGTCTTTGCGCTATGATAGCCGAAGAGGAGAAAAATCAATAAAGCAATACAATGTGAAATATAAACGAAGTCAATCCGCAGGTTCATCGCAGGGCCTGCGGATTTCTGCGTGCGAAAAAATAATAACTAAATAAGCCGGGGAATTCTTATATGATATTACATCTTGACATAAAGCCGTCATTATTTTAAAATAAATAAATAGTAATGAATTCGGCAAATAACGGCCCGGGCGGCAGAAATATTAACCGCCTCACCGCTTTTCGCCCTTCAATGCTAACTATCTTTAAGGAGTGGTAAAATGGGAAATGCAGAGCGTAATCCCAACGTGAAAACCTACACCAAAAAAGAGCTTGCCGGTTATCTTACCGGTCTTGCGGGTCAGAATATCATTTATAACATAATTGCGACAGGTCTCGCTTTTTATTTTCAGAGCGTTATCTTCCTGCCGGCAATTGCCTGCTCGCTCATTTTCGCTCTTGCAAGAGTATGGGATGCGGTAAATGACCCGATGATGGGTACCATCGTTGATAAGACTCATACAAAATGGGGCAAGTGCAAGCCTTACCTTCTCTTTGTTCCCGCTATCATAATGGTTACTACCATTCTTCCCTTTGTCAACGGGATGTATGCTGAGCCGAATGATCTCCATGAAGTTGCTCTTCAGGAGCCCGGCGCTTATGTAGCTTTTGTTGACAGCGATCTGACAAAATCGCTTGAGTATGACGGCGTGGAATATCTTTTCGTTCCCGCAGGCGGCAGCTGGGATCTCCAGAAGGATGCCGACGGCAAGACCCTTATGGATGAAGACGGCAATATAGTCAAGACAAAGGTTATGGTTTACACAGCCGATGACAAACAGCCTGTGACCGATACCGCTCTTGCAGAGACGGTTCTTCAGGAATTCCAGAGTGAGCTTGGCTTCGTCAAGAAGACCGGCGGCAGAGCAGCCATCATAATTGCCTGGG
>CADBOL010000283.1 GCA_902796295.1 Oscillospiraceae bacterium | reverse complement strand
TCTGCGAAAAGCCCGCCGGCGTCAGCGTTAAAGAAGTCGATATGATGATTGAGGAGTCGCGCAAAAACGGCGTTTACTTTTGCGAAGCGATGTGGACCTGGTTTTCTGATGTCGCTGTTACAGTAAAAAAGCGAATCGGCGAAGGCATTATCGGTGAGATTAAAAGTGTTGATATTGAATACGGATTCCCGGGAGTGCTGATGAGCATAAACTCACGGGTGCGTATGCCCGAAACCGCAGGCGGTGCCCTGCTCGATATAGGGATTTATCCGATAACATACTGTTACAATCTTTTTGGATATCCGAAAGAAATCAAATGCAAAGGAACGATAAAAGACGGCATTGATATAAGCGAAACAGTCAAGCTCGGATATGACGGCTTTGAGTGCAATCTCAGGCTTTCGCTCAAAAAGCTCAAAGAAAGCTGCCGGATCACCGGCTCAGGCGGAAAAATCAGCATACCGGCTTTCCATATGGCTTCCCTTGCAATCGTAAAATCAAAAGACAAAAGCGGTAATATCACCGGCAGGACCGATTATCTCACGGAATTCACGAGAGCTGCGGAAGAAATAAGAGCCGGGAAAACCGAATCGGAATACATTCCCCACAATACGACAAGAGAATGTATGAGAATCATGGATGAATGCAGAAGGCAGATGGGTCTGGTTTATCCGTTTGAGAAAGAGTGAATAAGGCAAAAACAGACAAAGCTTTTTAATGCTTTGTCTGTTTTTTCACTGTCAATTATTTTGATGCCTGAAAACTGTAATCAAAAAATACTGCCAATAACATTTTTAGCAACTCCGGCACCAAAATCAACTGCATCATTTATAATCTGTTCATTGGATTTACCGCCTGATTTTGAGCCTCCGGAGTTACCGCTTGACTTTGGCTTGAGATAGTCTGAACTGACCCATGCATATCCCACTTCATTATCATCATAGGATATCTTAGCCCAGCCCTCTATACTGCCAATAACGACAACGCTTGTTCCCTTCTTAAGACTTCCGATTTTCTGGGTTCCGTTTTTCGGTATAGCGTGCACTATCAAATCACTTGACTGAGTGCTCACAACATAATTTCCGGACTCAATGCCTGAAATACTTCTGCCTATGGATCTGTATACGGGAGACTTGAGTTCGCCGAATTCTTCGGTAAACTCTTTTTCTGTAAGATCCTTTTCACCGACAGAATAAATAATATTGGTTTCCGAGGTTGTATCAACATCTATTGTTAAATCTGAAGATCGAAATGCATTGTCAAAATCTGTAAACGCTTCAATGCTGTAATGATTCATGTCACCTTTTTGGTAAGCAAAAATGGTGTCACCTTTTGAAGAATACTGAAGATCAAATGCATAAATACAACCGGCAATTCTCACTGTATTCTCTTCATAATACAACACATAGTTATTCTCACATCCAGATTCATCAGACTGAGTTACAAAAACAAGTTCAGGCAATTTATCAGATATTATATCCGCAATAAAATAACTCGTTATTTCAAGAGGGTACTCAATTCCGGTTTTGTCAAGCATATCAAGGTATTTCAAATCAACAAGCAGGTCTTTATACGCTTTCTCTGCAGCTTTAATCTCTTCCGGATTAACATCAGAATTTGTTTCTTCTTCTTTTTCAGCCTCGGTTGCAGTTGCGGGAGCATTCAATTCATCATACTTATTCTTAAGCTTTTCGCTTCCGGGCAGATATTTAAGACCATCCTCGAGAATCTTCAAAGCTTCCTCTGTATTACCCGCATCAATCTGAGTCTGAGCAGCGGATAAGTATCTTTCTTCGATATCCGAATTGCCGGAACCACAGGAGGCAAAAGAAACAATTATGACAAGCGTCAAAATTACAGCTGCTATTCTCTAAAATTTCTTTATCATAATTACACTCCGTTTAAACTTCAATCTGAAAGCCGCATTTTCTGCACTGGTAAGTGGTCTTTTTCTTTCCCAGAGCACCTGCGGCTAACCCTACCGGCCCTGCAATCAACGCTCCGGCAACAGCTTTTCCGCCACTGAATCCGCCTTTTCTCTCTGAGATTGCAACCATTGAAAACTGAGCGCGGCATTTCGGACAATCTGTAGGTATCTTTGCCATAGCTATTCTCTCCTGTTAATTAAGAATCTCATAAAGCTTTGCGTTTTTCTCTTCTTCGGTTATTATCCCCATCTGAACCTGCTGATCAAGTTTTCTCATTATTTCAAAATTGTCGCGCTTTTTAGCGAGTGCAGCTAACTTCTCATCATAGTCGCTCTGTTCTATAACACCCATATACAGAGCTTTATCAAGCTTTTCCTTGCCGGCAAGATACTCTTCTTCTGCGGCCTGCTTGTCTCTGAGAGCATCCTTCTCTTTGATTCTCTTTTCAAGCTCGATTATCTTTTTCTGAAGCTCCTGCTTTCTCTCAAGCTTAGGCTCAAGCATCTTGAGAATATCAGAAACATCAATCCCGGGCATTTCTCCGTTCTCAATAACATAATCGACATATTTTCTGCCTATCATGATATAAGATGCATCAAGCTCTTTCTCTATAACATTGATTTCAGATTTCAATCCTGCGAGTTCACCCTGCTCTTTTGCGGTATTAACAGCCGATGAGCCTATGCTTGTAGCGGCATTTCCGAGGGCGTTTCCTGCGCTGCTCGCAGCGGTTTTGCCTACTTTTGATACTTTGTCAAATAATCCCATGGTTAAGTCTCCTTTTATATTTTTTAATGCATTACAGCATCAGTTTAAAATATCATAAAGCTTTGCATTTTTCTCTTCTTCGGTTATAAGCCCCATCTGAACCTGCTGATCGAGTTTTCTTATAACTTCAAAATTATCAAGCTTTTTCTTTAATGAATCAATTCTTTTCTCATACTCTTCTTTCTCTAAAATCTCCATTGCCAGCGCCTTGTCAAGTTTTTCTTTTTGTTCAAAAAACTCTTTTTCAGCCGCCTGCTTTTCGCGGAGAATTTTCTCGTTTTTGATTCGTTTTTCAAGCTCAATTAATTTATCATTGAGTTCTTGTTTTCTTTCAAGCTTCGGTTCCATCAAATGAAGGATATCATAAACATCAATTCCGGGCATTTCACCGCTCTCAATGACATAATCAACATATTTTTTGCCTATCATCAGCTGTGATGCCTCAATCTCTTTATCGATAACATTAACCTCTGATTTGAGACCCAAGAGCTCAGATTGCTCTTTTGTAGCCTCTATCACTTCAGAACCGGCACTGCCGGCAACCTCCGCGGCTTTTGAAGCAACGGCATTCCCTTTTTCTTTTATCGCATTAAAATTAACAATGCCTGAATCATCAACGAATCCCAAAGAGAAGACGATTCCGGAGATAAACCCGACAAGGGCAAGAATCATACCAATGCCCGGAATTACAGTTTTATACCCGTAATTTTTAGCAAATTGTAAAACCTTCAAATATTCAAATGCCACAAGCAGAATACCAAGTGATGATACAGAAAGTGTGACATATTTTTTGAATGATACCCCGAGAAAATAGTTTACGGCAATTAAAATTACCGCAATAGCAAAAACAGCATAATAAACAGCTTTTACAATGCCGGACCCCAGGAAATTATTAATCACATATTTAAGTGAATAAGACCAAGGTTCAGGTCCAATTATGGTTTCAGCTATAAATGTAACAAAATCCAGCAGCATTCCGATTATAACCAGAACGCCACTGATTGAAAGAGAGTGCTTTGCAACAATACTTTTCATTTTAACAATCTCCTACTAAATATTTTATACTTATTATTATAAAATATATTTTTGAGAAAATATTTAAACACATTATATTTTATATTAGCAGTATAGTCATATTTATGACTATTGTCAATACTGTGATTACATTTTACCATATTTATGGTGATTTTGTATGATTAGCTACGAGCCATTTTGGGCAACTTTAAAAAAAGCGGGCGAAACAACTTACAGTCTGATCAATAAACACGGAATAAGCAGCGCTACGATCAACAGAATGAAAAAAGGCGGCGGTATTACCACTCAAAAAATAGATGATTTCTGTGAAATACTGAATTGCGAAGTCGAAGATATAATAAAATATTTAAAGGACATAAACGATTAATTCCCGCATCGGTTTCCGAAGATTACCGGTGCGGAATTTTTGAATATGAAATCAACACGGATTATCCTGTTGAATACCGTAAACGGTGCCGTAAAAAGCCGATTATTTATATAAAAAAGTGTTGACAAATCCTCAAATCCGTAATATAATAAGCAAGCGCTTTACGCAAAGCGGTTTGTGGCGGAATAGCTCAGTGGCTAGAGCACTCGGTTCATACCCGGGGTGTCGGCGGTTCAAATCCACCTCCCGCTACCAGATTTAAGGCCCGGTGGTCAAGCGGCTAAGACACCGCCCTTTCACG
>CADBOL010000282.1 GCA_902796295.1 Oscillospiraceae bacterium | reverse complement strand
TGACTATGCCGATATTCATTATTATAAATTCTCCGGTGAAACCCTGACTGCGGAAGAGGGCGAAACCGAAGACGCTCTTGCAAAGAGACAGGAAAAAGAGAATAAAAAGATATATAAGGAAGCGGAAGAAGTTTATAAAGATGTCAAAGACGTTGACACTTTTGAAACTGCAATAGCCGCGTATCTTGAGAAGAAGGAAGAGGAAGCGAAGGCAGAGGCTACAGGCACCGATGCAACGGAAACCGAAGCTGCCACTGCTGCCGAGGCTGCAACTGAGGCGGAAGCCGCCACAGATACTGAAGCTGCAACCGAAACCGAACCCGAAGAAGAAGAGAAAGTTGAGAATACCACCAAGCTTGATAAAGCTACATATTCTACATTCAAGTCTTCTGTCGGCGAAAAGGGAGCCGACTGGGTTTACGGCAAAGACCGTAAAGCCGGAGACAAAACTCTCATCAAAGACGAAGCCAATGCTTATATTATTATAATCGATAAAGCTGCTTACACAGGAAACAGCGTTAATATCCGCCATATTTCCGTTCCCGCTCTCGGTGACGGCGAAAATGAACCTACCGCTGCTGATGTCAAGAAGGCCAAGACTGATGCCGAAGCTATCCTTAAAGAATGGAAAGACGGCGATAAGACCGAAGCTAAATTCTCCGATCTTGCCAACGCTCACAGCGATGATACCGAGACAAATACCAACGGCGGTCTTGTTGAGAATCTCAGAATCAGCTCCTCGTCATTCAATGATGATTTCAATGACTGGGCATTTGATCCTGCCAGAAAAGCCGGAGATACCGAGATAATCGAAAAAGATGACGGTTATGAAATCGTTTACTTCGTCAGCAACAATAAAGATGATCTTGATCAGTATGATGCAATAAGAACAACCAAGGGTGAGGAAGCTGCCAAGGAGTACGAGGATAAGCTCTTTGCCGAAGACGGTGAGTACAGCGTTACTGTAAATGAATTCTGGACTGATAAGATTATGAAAGATTTCTGCAGCTCGATGAAGAGAAACATCGCTTATCAGAACAAGAAAAAATAATCCGATTTTATTAATTAACGGCGGTATCTTTGATGCCGCCGTATGTCCTTTAATTATGTTAAAAATAGAAGGGAAGTATTTCAATGTATAAATTCAAACCCTCTCTTGTTTATATGATCAACGGCGAAAAAAGAAGCTCTTCAAATGTTGATACAGCTGATTTTTCACTCGATCTTTCGGTAAATGACAGTAAAATCAAATGTGTGCTTCATCCTAAAAAAGAACTCGATCTGATTTCTTTTTCTCTTGAGACCGCAAGGCAGATGACGGATGATGAAAGGTTTTTTGTCAACGGTTTTCAGTCCTGGTCAACATCCCGCGAGGTCAGAAAAACCGATGCCGTAAAAGGCGTTAACTCTATTGCGCGCATAAGCGCTTTCACATGGCATCTTGCTTCAATGTCCGGTGATTATCTTTTTGAAAAATATGATAATGTTCCCGGCCATTTTCATTCATTTACCTATACTTATTTCAGAAAAGGAAATGACATTGAGCTTTTCGGTTCAATGTCTGAGAGAAACGGATATACAATTTTTGAGGTTGACGGAGCCAAAGGTAAGTTTTTAGTCAAGAAAGACGTTGACGGCGTAAAGACTGCAGATGATTATGTACTTCTTGATGTTTCAATAATCAATAAAAGCTATGATGAAGCGTTTGACGAGTATTTTGCTTCACTGAATCTCAGGAAGTCGAAAATCAAGCATATGTCCGGCTATACATCCTGGTATAACTATTTCCAGAAAATTGACGAAAACATTATTCTTCGTGATCTCGAAGGTATTGACAGAGTCAAAGAAGATGTCTCAATTTTCCAGATCGATGACGGCTATGAGACATTTGTCGGAGACTGGCTTGAGGTTGATAAGAATAAATTCCCTGCCGGTATGAAATTCATTGCCGATAAGATTCATGAAAAGGGATATAATGCCGGTATCTGGATTGCTCCGTTTTCATGTCAGAGAGTATCAAAGGTCGCAAAAGAGCACCCTGACTGGCTTATAAAAGACAGTAAGGGCAAACCTATGTGGGGCTGTTTTGCCTGGGGCGGAGCATATACCATAGATATGTATAACCCCGAGGTCAGGGATTATATCAGGCATTTCTTTGATGTTATCCTCAATGACTGGGGATATGATATGGTCAAGCTTGATTTCCTTTATTCTCAGGCGATTTATCCCAGAAACGGAAAATCCCGCGGCCAGATTATGTGCGAGGCTATGGATTTCCTGCGTGAGTGCGTCGGCGAAGAAAAGCTGATACTCGGGTGCGGCGTTCCTCTCGGGCCCTCATTCGGAGTAGTTGACGCATGCCGTATTTCATGC
Source organism: Oscillospiraceae bacterium (assembly GCA_902796295.1). Taxonomy (GTDB): domain Bacteria; phylum Bacillota; class Clostridia; order Oscillospirales; family Acutalibacteraceae; genus CAG-177. Next base: position 2,718 of record CADBOL010000282.1, on the reverse strand, counting down.
GACGTTGACCTTGTTTACGGCGGTAAATTCTATAATAAACTCGGCGTGAACGGAGAGGTTCCTTCGGCTCAGAACTCCATGAACAACAGTATTTTCCGCAGACATCTCAATCAAAGAGTATTCTGTAATGACCCCGATGTATTCTTCCTGAGAAAGAATAATCTCAGCTTTACCGATGAGCAGAAGTATATTTTAGGCATGGTCAATAATCTTTTCGGAGATGTGCTGTTTATCTCAGATAATGCCGGCGATTACGGCGATAAGGAGATTGAACTTGTAAGGCAGTTCTTCAAAGAGAATGATTCAAAGGTTATAATGGCCGAGTATTCGGATAAGGATATCATAACCGTGAAATATCTTGAGGGAGATGCCGAAAAATCATTCTCATTCAATATGAAAAAAGGCGTTATAATCAATTAACCGGTTATGTTTATTAAAACAGGCGGAGCTGATTGCTCCGCCTGTTTTGATATTATATCAATTTCTGTCAATCTTCGTCGTCATCATCGTAATATTCATCTCTGATGACACTCATATTTGCTATCTCATCCTCTTCGCCGTAAATGAGTTTCTCCAGTTTATCCGGTTTCATTGATGTTATATTGTCGACTCCGCATTCAAGAAGCGCTTTTGTCTTGTCTATACTGTTAATAGTCCAGATTGACACATAGAGGTCTCTTCTGTGCATCATCCTGCAAAGCTGTTCAGAGCAGAATGTGTAGGGAGAGTTAACACCTATTGCGCCCATCGATTTTATTCTCTCAACAAGCGCTTTTCCGGTCGGCAGATCTTCCGCTTCCTCCTTTGTTATGGCGTGATTGAGATAAAACGGAATTTTTGATTCGGCTTTGACTTTTTCAACCCAGTTTTCTCCGACACCGGTATAAAAAGCTCTTTCTTCAAGATTATAATTGTAAATCAGATCATCAACAGCCGAGAGATTGGCAACAGATTTAAGATCGAGATTTATTTTGCATTTTCTGCTGCCCGCTATGATTTTCAGAGCCATATCAAGCAGTTCTCCCTGATTCTGTCCCGGTTCCGCCGAATGGATAATTACGGGAGTTCCGTCCGGTCTGAATGAAACATCAAGCTCAACGCAGCCGGCCCCGTGATAAATGGAATAACCGATTGCTTCAAGTGTATTCGGCTTTTGCCCCATCGCGCCGGCGTGATGAGTCACTGTAAAACCGTATTGGAGTTCGGGGCATTCCCAGTCGTCTGCTTCTTTTTTTGAAAATAATTTTTTAAAACTATCGCCAAGTGACATATATTTATACCTCTTTGTCTATAGGTTGTACTCCGTCTTCGTTACCGAATTTTGTAAGATTTTCCGCAATTCTGACTCTTCGTTCATTGAGTTCTCTGTACATTTTATCACGCTGTTCTTTATTTATATTATACCAGAACATCGGTATCATGCTTGAAAGAACAAGGAATGCGGGAATAATGGTTGCCATAGCAAATATCCATTTTTCAGCTCTTTCCGGCTGACGGCGGCCTTCGGTGTAAGCGGTCTGGTCGTAGTTTATCCATTCCTTGTATTTCGGCTGAAGTACGCCGTTGAGACGCGCCGGAATTTTGCATATAATAGTGCTCGCGACCGAGAGGGTGGCCTCGTTTCTCATGCCGTATTTCCATTCGATATAGTCGTTGCACTCGTTGCTGATTTCCTTTTCGGAAAGGCTTCTGACGCCCCAGAAAATCGCATATATGATTTCCCATACCGCTGTAACCGGGAGCATCGGTATTCGCTTGGTAAAGAAACGGTTGCCGTTTTTATCCTTGAGGAACATTCCGTAGAAGAATATCGGTATATAAAATGTTTTTGCGAAAACATGTGAGACCATATAAAGACTGCGGGTTGAGAATTTGGTTGTCAGATAATTATACTTTGAGAAACCGATAGGCTGGAAAAAGAATGAAGGTATACCTGCTATCGTCTCAAATGTTGTCATATTCAGTACCTGACGGTAATAGTCGTTGGTAGTAAGACCGGTACCGAATGAGCCGAGTGCGTTACTGAGCATATACATAAGTATGGGTCTGTTCGTTACAACTGTTTTGAGACTCTGCCACACCTTAGCCGTCTCGATTCTCTGGTGGACCCTTTCCTTAGCCATCTTGCAATACCAGGATATGATAATACCCGAAACTATCGCTGTGAAAGGTCCGACAAAAAGCATGGATGCTTTGATCATATCTGCCGTGGAGCGTGTCGCTGATTTCACAATGCCGTTCTTTATGAAGTCGAGCATGAATTCAATTATTAAATCGGGAATTCTTGAATAAATAATGCTGAAATAACTTGAAATCGCGAGCAGACGCCGTCTGTCAGAAGGATAGGGTGTAATTGTTGAAATATATCCGCCGATAGCAACGTTTTTGAAATTCGAGAAGAGTTCAAAGAGCATATCCAAAGCTGCAAATGCAACGAATTTCGGCAGATATTCAAAATTATTGATATGTTCCGGTGAAAAGATTATCGGAAGCAGCCAGTAAACTGTGGAGATAATCGCGAGCGGAATTCCGCCCAGGAAAATATAGGGGACGAATTTACCCCAGCGGGTTCTTGTTTTTTCGATTATACCGCCGACCAGCAGATCGTCTATGACATCCCAGGCACCCGCGATAATATTGTATTTTGACTGAAGGGGAAGGCTTATTTTGAGAATTGAATCAACGAAGAGCTCCTTGTGCCCGTCAATATTGAAATCG
>CADBOL010000281.1 GCA_902796295.1 Oscillospiraceae bacterium | reverse complement strand
GCATTGACTTCCTGAGCCATCTTTTCGCGTCTTTCGAGAAGCTCGGCATACATTCTCTCTTTCTTTTCACCGCTCAGGTCATAGAAGAGCTTGGGAACTATCGACATGATGCTTGTGATAACGGGAAGAATCGTGCACATCCAGAAGAGCGAATACTCCGTCTTTTCGGACTGGCCGCCGAAACCGGCGCCCTCGACATAGCCGACTTTTTTGAGAATTGCCGCTTTTATCGTGTTGCCGAAGGTATTGATAAGCTTCCTGGGAAGCTCCTTCGCAACACCCGTGAGGCCCTCGTTTCTGTAGCCGTTTTTCCACTCGCCGTAGTCGATTGACTCGTTTCTCATTTCCTCGGGGATAACCGAGCGGATTCCCCAGAAGAACATCCAGATAGTCTCGCGTATCATAAACGCGGGAATCATGGCGCCGAGCTTCTTGTAATTTTTGTTTATCGAGCCGACAAGGAAAACGCCGACCATAAGGAAATCGCTGATATGCGAGCCGAAAATCCAGAGTGTCTTTGTCGAGAATCTCTCTCTCGCCCAGGGAACATATGAATACGAAATCGGGGAAACAATAGCGCCCGGAATGCCGACAATCGTTGACATCGTGGCAAGACCGAGAACATTGATGTAATAGTAGTTTACGCCCGATCCGATACTGAACGCGCCGAGGAACTCGGAGAGCGTGATAAGCAGCAGCGGTTTGTTTGTAAGAATCGATTTGAAGCTCGCTTTGATACTGGGCTTGTCAACTGTCTGGTTGACTCTCTCCTTTGCGATAAAGGCAAAAGCGATGGCAAATGCGCCGCTGACAATCGAGCAGAAAACGCCTGCCGAAATATAAAGATGAGGCATCTTTATCCTGAGCTTGCCGTGATTTACAAGGTCAATGAGAAGACCCATTATGATTTCGGGAGCTTTCTCAACAAATCCCGAGAGCAGGTTTGCCTCGGTGATAAGACGGGTTCTGTCGATTATATTGGGAGTGATGGTTGCGAGCATGCCGGTCCTCGCTATACCCTTTGTGGAGTCGGCAAGATTCTGCACAAGGCTGAAAATCAGGAAGAAAATAAGCTTTCCGATATCATATTTATCCATACCGCCGATAGTAACGGGCATAGTCCAGTAAAGTGTATATAGCACAAGGCCGGGAATCGCGTAGATAATGAGCCAGGGCTTGAATTTGCCCCATCTCGTCCTCGTCTTGTCAACGATGGCGGCAAGGAAAATATCGTTGACCATATCCCACAGGCCGACAACGAAGCTGACAATCGCCTGGAATTTCAGCCCTATCTTGACAATATCCGTGATGAAAATATCGCTGTATTTGTTGATATTGAAAGACTGGGCAATGTCATAGAGAATATATGCAACCGTCTCTTTTGTGCCGACGTACCGCCGGTCTTTATGAGCGGCGGCAGATTCCTGAAATTCAACGGCTACGGCAGCGTTTGAATCGGAGTCCATATAATACCCCCAATTCTTTTAAGGGATGCGGAAAAGCCCCGCTCTCCCTATTTTAATTACCAAGTTATTATAACACTTATTAAAAAACATTTCAATATAATATGAATTTTTGTGAAATTCGCACTTATTTACAATCAAAAATTGTATATTCGGCCAAGCTTTCAATGTTTGACTTAATTATTTGTAAATGATATAATAAATTGAATATTTTTGTTGAAAGGAGACTTATTATGGGTCTTATTCAAGCTGCAGTTGGAGCTGCCGGCGGTGTACTTGCCGACCAGTGGAAAGAATTTTTCTATTGTGAAGCTCTTGACAACGAAACTCTTATGGTAAAAGGCCAGAAGAGAATCGGCCCCCGCTCCACAAACACAAAAGGCAATGACAACATCATCTCAAACGGTTCAGGTATCGCCGTTGCCGACGGTCAGTGTATGATAATCGTTGAGCAGGGCAAGGTCGTTGATCTCTGCGCAGAGCCCGGCGAATACACTTATGATACTTCAACTGAGCCCAGCATCTTCACCGGAAGCCTCAAAAAATCAATTATCGACACCTTCAAGGTAGTCGGCAAGAGATTCACCTACGGCGGTGACACCGGTAAAGATCAGAGAGTTTATTATTTCAACACCAAAGAGATTATCGATAACAAATTCGGCTCGGCAAATCCGATCCCCTTCAGAGTTGTTGACCGTAATATAGGCCTCGATATTGACGTGGCTGTACGCTGCAGCGGTCTTTATTCATATAAGATTGCCGATCCCCTCCTCTTCTATAAGAGCCTGAGCGGCAATGTTGAGAGAGACTATAAAAAAGCGGAGATTGATACACAGCTCAAATCCGAATTTGTCAGCGCGCTTCAGCCGGCATTCGGAGCTATCAGCGAGCTTGAGATAAGACCGAATCAGCTTGTTTCCCACACAGACGAGCTTGAGAAGGCGATGAATGACGCCCTCTCATATAAGTGGGGCGAGCTCAGAGGTCTTGAGGTCGTTTCCGTAGCGCTCAGCTCACTCACTCTTCCCGATGAGGATCAGCAGCGCATCAAAGACGCTCAGCTTGCGGCTATCAACAGAGATCCCCGTATGGCAGGCGCCACAATCACTCAGGCAACCGCAGACGCCATGAGAGGCGCGGCGACCAACGAAGGCGGAGCCATGAACGGCTTTGTCGGCATCGGTATGGCAAACACAGTAGGCGGCCAGGCGGCAAATCTCTTCGCGACAGCTCAGCAGGAAGAGGCGGCAAAAGCAGCGGCAGCGGCTCAGGCAAACGCATGGAAATGCGAATGCGGCGCAACCGCGACAGGTAACTTCTGCCCGCAGTGCGGCAAGGCAAAACCCGCTCCGGCAGCAGGCTGGAAATGCGAATGCGGAGCAACAGCGACAGGCAACTTCTGCCCGAACTGCGGCAAAGCAAAGCCCGCTCCGGCAGCAGGCTGGCAGTGCGAATGCGGCACAACCGTAAACGGCAACTTCTGCCCGAACTGCGGCAAGGCGAAACCCGCGGCGGCACCTTCATTCAAATGCAACAAGTGCGGATGGGTTCCCGAGGATCCCAAGAATCCGCCCAAGTTCTGCCCGCAGTGCGGCGATGCGTTTGATTCAGGTGATATTCAGTAATTACACTCACCGGCGAACGGAAATCCGTTCGCCGGTTTCATCTTAACTGCCAAGCCCCGGGCTGTAACATTCAAACGGAAAACAGAATAAAATCGAAAAGTCCGCGGGACCGGTAATACCGTTCCCGCGGATTTTTTTCTGCCGTTTTAAAAGAGAAAGCTTATTCTTCCGGTGAATTTTCTTCTTCCTTAACCGGCTTCTCTTTTTTATCCGTTTCTTCTTCCTTCTCTTTTTTCATGCCTGCGATTATGCTGACACTTGCCATTGCGACGCCTGCTATCATAAAGACTATCCAGGCATTCTGATAGGAGTGCGCGATCATTCCCCAGATGAAATAAATGACCACTGATGCCATAGCGATAATGGCACAGATTCCGCCGATTGATTTTTTGCTCATATTATCCCTCCGCAAATAAAATATAATTGATTGAAAAAGCAGTATTCCTTCCGATTGCTAATCCATAAGCTCCTTGCCCGAATTCCAGGCGGTGCCGGCCTTTTCGCCTGTAACATAATATCCGAGTCTGAAGGGGTCAAACATCATTATGCCCGATTTTGATACATCAACCTGACCGTCTTCGCCGAGCACCTTTTCATCCGCCGTGGCGCGGACTATTTTGCCTATCACGGCGTGTACATTATCTGTCTCAACTGTTTCAGCAAGCTCGCATTCCATCGTTACGGGAAATTCTTCAATTACCGGAGCGTTAACCTTTTCGCTCTTTGAAGCCGTCAGACCCGAGCGCTCGAACTTATCCTCCATCGTGTTTCCCGAAGCGATGCCGAAGAAATCCGCCTCTTTGACATGCTCCGCGTCGGCAAGGCTCACGGTGAAAGCCTTTGTGATTTTAAGATTCTTTACTGTTTTATGTGACTCCGAAAGGCTCAGGAAAATTTTATCCGGCTCACAGATCATGCCCCACGCGGCGTTCATGACATCCACCTTGCCGTTTTCATCATATGTGGCAATCATAAGTACGGGCATCGGATAAACAACGGCCTTTGATTTTAATTCTTTTCTCATAATAATCCTCCTTCACAATTCTTTTCGTATATTATGATAACACATACCGCCGAAATAATCAATCGGGCGTTATGTATTTCTCAAAATTGAGCATTGGATGTTGATTTTCATTAAACTATATTATATAATAAAAAGGTAGATTTTTTATCAGGCATCATGCATTAAAAAACAGAAAAACCGAAACGGAGAATAAAGATGAAATTCACTAAAATGCACGGCATCGGCAACGACTATATCTATTTCAACTGCTTCGAGGAAACCGTTGATAATCCCGAAGAGCTTTCGATACGCCTTTCGGACAGACACTTCGGAGTCGGCGGCGACGGAATAGTCCTGATTATGCCGAGCGATAAAGCCGATTTCCGCATGCGCATGTTCAATGCTGACGGCAGCGAGGGCAAGATGTGCGGCAACGCCACAAGATGTATAGGCAAATTTGTCTATGACAAAGGGCTGACAGACAAGACCCGCATCACTCTCGAAACGCTCAGCGGCATAAAAATTCTCGACCTCGATGTCAAAGACGGCAAGGTTGAAAAAGTTACCGTCGATATGGGAAAGGCAAATTTCAAAGCCGGCGAAATTCCCGTAATATCCGGAAGCAATGAGGTTGTTGAGCAGGAGCTGACTGTCGGTGACAGAACGGATAAAATCACCTGTGTTTCAATGGGCAACCCCCACTGTGTTATTTTTACTCAGGGCATTGATTCGCTTGAACTCGAAAAAATCGGGCCGGGCTATGAGAATCATCCCATGTTCCCCGAAAGGATAAACACCGAGTTTGTCGAATTCATTGACCCGCATACTCTCAAAATGCGTGTGTGGGAAAGAGGCAGCGGAGAAACTCTCGCCTGCGGCACGGGCGCCTGCGCCACTGTTTCCGCCGCGGTCAAAACAGGCAGATGCCCCGCGGATGAATTCGTCACCGTGAAACTCATCGGCGGAAATCTTGAAATAATGTATAAAACCGACGGTACCGTCATTATGAAGGGACCTGCCGCATTTTCATTTGAAGGAGAAATAAAATAATGGCACACATCAATTCAAATTATCTCAATATCAAAGAGAGCTATCTCTTTTCCGAAGTCGCAAAGAGGACCGCAAAATTCAAAGAGAGCCACCCCGATGCAGATATAATCCGCCTCGGTATAGGCGATGTCACCCGCCCGCTTGCTCCGACAGTTATCGAAGCTCTTCATTCGGGCGTTGACGATATGGCAAAAGCGGAATCCTTCAAAGGATACGGACCGGAGCAGGGCTACGACTTCATAAAGAATTCTCTCAAAGAATACTACGCCGAAAAGGGCGTTGAGCTCGACAAGGATGAAATCTTCATTTCCGACGGAGCCAAGAGCGATCTCGGAAACATACTCGATATATTCTCAAAAGACAATGTAGTTCTCGTACCCGATCCGGTTTACCCGGTCTATGTTGATACAAACACGATGGACGGCAGAGAGATAGTTTATCTCAAGGCGGATGAGAGCAACTCATTCCTTCCCCTGCCCGATAAAAGCATCAAGGCGGATTTAATCTATATCTGCTCACCTAACAATCCCACGGGCGCCTGCTATAATCGCGAGCAGCTTACCAAATGGGTAAACTACGCAAACGAAAACAATTCCGTCATACTGTTTGACGCCGCTTACGAGTGCTTCGTTTCCGATGACTCCCTGCCGCGCAGTATCTATGAAATCGAAGGCGCAAAAACCTGCGCGATAGAATTCTGCTCATTCTCAAAGACGGCGGGCTTCACCGGTACCCGCTGCGGCTACACGGTAGTTCCCTTCGCTCTTGAGAGAGACGGATATAAGCTCAATAAATTCTGGCTCAGAAGACAGACGACAAAATTCAACGGCGTATGCTATATAGTCCAGAAGGGCGCCGCTTCCGTCTTTACGGATGAAGGCAAAAAGCAGATCCGCGAAAATATTAACTATTACAAAGAGAACGCAAAAATCATCACCGATACTCTTGACCGTCTTGGAATCTGGTACTGCGGCGGAAAGCATTCGCCCTATATCTGGTTCAGATGCCCCGGAAACATGGGCTCCTGGGAATTCTTTGACGCTCTGCTTGAGAAGGCAAACGTTGTCGGTACTCCCGGCGAGGGCTTCGGCGAAAACGGTAAGGGTTACTTCCGCCTTACTTCATTTTCGACAAAGGAAAACACAACGGAAGCAATGAGAAGATTCGAAAAAGCTTTCGGTAACAATGATTGACGCTAAAAAAGAAAACAAAATAATTTTCATCTGCTGGCTTGCGTACGCCGTCGCTTACGTGGGCCGGCTGAATTTCACCGCCTCGATAGTGGCGATAATAAGCGACCTGGGTATTGAGAAACCCGAGGCCGGGCTTGTCGGCTCGTTTTTCTTCTTTGCATACGGCGTAGGTCAGCTCGTAAACGGCATTCTCTCAAAGAGGTACAACAGCAGAATAATG
>CADBOL010000280.1 GCA_902796295.1 Oscillospiraceae bacterium | reverse complement strand
TTTTTCATAGAATCCTCCTGTTTTCCTTTTCGTTTTTTTTGTTTTTGATTTTCTTTTTTATTTTCACCCGTAACCGGGTAATTACCTGAATTGATTTTGCTGCCGGAGTTGTTTTTCCTTCCGGATGCAAGTGAATAATATCACAATATTTCTGATGCGCATGTATTATGGCGTGAACGCAACATTTTACGGCGTGAGCGTAAAAAATCCCCGGCTGACACACGGTTTGACCGTATATCAGCCGGGCTGTTATTATATATTATTTAATTGAATTCAGATTTTATTACCAACCGTATATCCTTCGTAAACCGCGGCGGGAAGGATTCCTCCGCCGTTTGAGTCGCCGATATTATATACTTCGGGCAATATGTCTTTAAGCTCCTCATAGAGCGAAGCGTCGGGCCTCTCGCCTATTGCCATGACAACTGTATCCGCTTTCAGGGTTATCTCTTTGCCGGATTCATCGGTACAGATTACCGAATCACCGGTGATTGATTTCGCGCGGCATCCGGTCAGGGTGCGGACTTTATATCCCTTCAGATGGCCGAGAAGAATCGTCTGCGCCGTTTTGCCCGTGTTGCCTGCAAGAGTGTCCGTCACCTCGACTATTGTTACAGACTTTCCCCTCATTCCGAGATATTCGGCGGTTTCACATCCCGTTGAGCCTCCGCCGATTACGACAACATCTTTTCCGGTCTGCGCGCCCGCAAGAACATCCTTTGCAAAGACCGCCCTTTCCGCTCCGTCGATTTTCAGCGAAACCGGCTTTGAGCCCGTTGCGCAGACAACAGCATCCGCATTAAGGGCAACGACATCTTCTTTTGTCATCGCTTTTCCGTAATGGACTTTTACCCCGGTCAGCACAAGCTGCCTTTCAAGATATGGCCTGAGAAGCCTGAAATGATCCTTGAACGGCGGTTTGTCGGCAAGATTTATCTGGCCGCCCGCGACATCCGATGAGTCATACAAATCGACCTCGTGCCCGCGAATCGCGGCAATCCTTGCCGCCTCAACGCCTGCGACACCCGCTCCTATTACGGCAACCTGTTTTTTGCTCTCCGCCGGAATGATTGTGTAGTCATTATCTCCTCTCGCGAGCACCGCGTTGCCCGAGCAGATTGCCTTGCCTCCGTGCTGAAGCTGCTGATTGATACAGTGGCCGCATCCGATACACGGGCGTATCTCATCCTCTCTGCCCTCTTCAATGAGCTTTACAAGGTCGGGCTGAACAAGCAGCCCGTGACCGATAAAGATGAATTCGCATTTGCCTTTTGCGATTGCCTGCTCCGCTTTTTCGGGATCCTGCGCTCTGCCGCCGCCTATGAGCGGAATCGTCTTCTTTTTGCCCGTTGTGAGCAGGATTCCCGCCTTGACCACCTGACAGAGCGGAACGGCCATACAGTCGGGATAAGCGGATTCGGGCTTTTCATGTTTGCCCGGCTCACCGGACCACTTACCCGCGAGCACCTCAATCGCATCAACGCCCGCCTTCTGCAACTCTTTGCTGTAATAAATACCGTCGGGGATTGAAATGCCCCCGTCCGGCCCCTGCTCAACGACAGAGAGCTTTACGATAATCGCAAAATCCTCACCGCAGAGCTCGCGGATTCTGCGAACGATATTCAAATGAAACCGGATTCTGTTTTTCCTGCTGCCGCCGTATTCATCGGTGCGGATATTTGCGGTCGATGATAAAAACTGCTGGCCGAGATAATAGCCGACGGAGTGGATTTCGACTCCGTCAAATCCGGCCTTTTTGGCTCTGAGAGCCGCCTGAGCATATTTCTCTTCAATTTCGCGGATTTCGTCAACCGTCAGCGCGCGCGGAGTTTCATTGGCAAGACCCATCATAAAGGAATAAGGCATCGCGACCGCGCTGGGCCCTACGGGCTGAGCGCCTATTATCTTGCGCCTTGCTCCCCTGCCAGTATGCGAAATCTGAAGAAACGCCTTCGCGCCGCCCTTATGGATTACATCCGCGAGCTCAGTCATGCCCGGAATATACTTGTCATCGTCGATTACGAGCATACCGTTTGTGTTGAGACCGAGCGGCGTATCGACACAGGTGACCTCAACGACTATAGCTCCGACGCCTCCGTTTGCGCGCGCGGCGTAATGATTGAGCACCGCCTTGTTGACAAATCCGTTGTCGGACTGGCTCATACCCATAGCCGCCATAACCGTTCTGTTGCGAAGCTCCACCTTCCCGATTTTACCGGGAGAGAGCAGATGCGGATATTTCGGATTCATAAAGCATCCTCCTGTCATTTTTATTTCTTTTCCCTTGATTTGATTATACAGTCATATACCGCTGTTGTCAATTGATACGAAAAAAGGTCCGCCGGATTCGAAAGAACCGGCGGACCTTTATTTCAGTTAGAAGTTATCAGTGAGGAGTGAGTAGTTAAGGTTGTCGCGGAGCGACATGTATAATCGGAGCGAAGCGACCATTAATTCCGCATTCCTCATTCCGAATTCCGCATTATCCTACCTGTCCCTGCTTATCGCTGCAGCAAGCATTGAGAATATTCTGGCAAAAATCTGCAAAACCGAATTAATGGTTTCGCCGATGGTTTCTTCGATTGAGGGTATATCAAAGGTTATGCCAATCGTTATGCCGGTTTCGCTGACTGAGCCGATATCCGCGTCAATCTCGCTGCCGTTCAGTTTGACAGTAACGTTTTCGGATATCGTAATGTCTTCAAGTCTTATGACAGAGTAATAGAAATCAAGCCCGGGGTCAAACTCCGTTTCCGTGCCTGGGGTTTCGAGCGAATGAGACATCGGGTTTTCGGATGTATAGTATTTTATATCGGGGTTTTCAAATACGCCTGTATCATTGCCCTTTGTGTAGCGGATCTCGCTGATTGAGCCGTCATTGCCCGTGATTATGTCAATCTCTTTTATACCGAATTCTTTTATCTGCCATCTGTTTTCAATCTTTATCCTGCCGTCGGGCAGCAGAGAGGCATTCTCTTCGTCCGGTTTTAATTCTTCCTTAACCGGCTTTCCGTCATAATCCGTACCCTCGACGGTAACGGCCGTGTTTTCGCTGAATTCATATAAATCATCGGGAATGATATAAAAATCACAATCTGCCGAGTCGCGGTAAAACCTGTGGCTGATTTCTCCGCTGTATGCAGACCCGCTGTCAATGTCAACGCTGACACTGTCAAGATTTTTGCACTCAAGGCCGTCTTTGCTGATATCAGGCTTCGCGCCCGCGCCGGTAATATAACAGTTTATCTCAGATGCCGGTATGCTCATGCCGCCGGCGGTCATCTCAAAGCCGGCGCAGAATACCGGGCTTTCAAGGGGAATCACATTATACCCTTCTCTGACATAATGCTTCATGGTGAAGCTGCCCGCCCTGCCGAAATCGAGATTGATTTCGGTTTCGCCGAGCTTATGCGCGCTTTTGAAGCCAACCGCGGAAATAAATCCGAATGTAAACAGGAGGCTGTCTGCCGGCTTGACCGCTCTGACTCCGTCAAGCTTTGAAACCTCAACTGCGGCGGCATATTCAACAGGGGTTTCATAGGACAGCCAGAAAAATCCGTTTTCGCCCCAGTCTCTTCCGTAGCTGTTTTTGCAGAGCCACGCCTGCTTCGCATCATCCCAGCCGACTATCGATACCGCGTGATAAACCCTGCTGTTTTCAATATCCGCTTTTTTGTATCTGATTACTTCGCCGGGGGCGGGATTTTTCATTTTTTCTCCCTGGAGCCTGATTGCGATACAGACAGCGCCGTTTAATCTGATTCTTTCTTTCTTATATGATTCGTTTTTGCCTTTAAGGTTTTCGATGCCCGTTATGTAATACCCCGAACCGAGGTTATACTCTGCCGAGGAGTAGAGCACATCACCGAAATTTGTCGGGTCTCCGATTTCGTTAAGCAGGCGGTTTTCGTCAAAATCCGCCGCGTCGGGCGATGCGCCGAGATTTTTCATGCAGTAGCTTCCCGCAGTTGAAAGCAGAGCATAAACCATACAGTCTCTGCCATCCCCCTGATTTTCGGCGGGGGTGGCAAACTCAACTGCGGCTGTGTTATTGTTATATGAAGATTTATCTTCCGCGTACCCTGCCGCGGGGGAGGAGATAAACAGAGCAACCGCGCAGATAACCGATATAGCTTTTTCAGCTTTCTTCAACAGCTTCACTCTCGGGTTCTCTCCCTTCTATCCTGTCAAGGATTCCGTTTGCCGCCTCAAAAATCCAGTCATTATGGAAATCATAGCTGAATATATCGCCGATTACGGGAATATCCTGAACATTTTCGTT
>CADBOL010000279.1 GCA_902796295.1 Oscillospiraceae bacterium | reverse complement strand
TCAATATCCCCGATTTACAGAAAAATGCTAAACTTACGGTTGTTTCTTCAACAAGCATTGTTGAAGGCGGCTATCATGACGTAATTCTCAAATCCACCACCACAACAGGCAGATAAAGGGGATTATTTATGAAATATGCAATTTATGACGCAAGTTCCATGGGCGTTGTTCTCGGAGCTTTTATCGCTTACTCGGGTATTGACATTGAGCTTATAAACAGAAATGAGCATACTGTCAACTCAATGCTTTCAAAAGGCATCAGCGTTAAAGGCAAAGCGAATTTCAGCGTAAAAGCAAATGCCATTCTTCCCAATGAGATGGATGGTGAATACAGCGTTATATTTCTTATGACAAAGCACGCATACAGTGATGTTGTTGTCAAAGAGTTAAAAGATTTTTTGAGCAAAGACGGCGTTATCGTTTCACTTCAGAAAGGTGTTCCCGAGCCGGCCATAGCCGATATTATCGGCCCGGAACATACAATGGGCTGTATCTGCGACTGGAATGCAACTCTTACCGCTCCGGGTGAAAGCACTCTGCTGACTGACAGGGAATCGGTTTCATTCAAGTTAGGGAGAATGCCGGGTGTTCCCGATGAAAAGGTTGAAGAAGTAAAAGGCCTGCTTGAAAAAATGGGACCGGTTACCGTTGAAGAAGATTTTATCGGAGTCAGGTGGTCAAAGCTACTGATAAACGCTACTTTCTCCGGTCTCGGTACCGTTATGGACGGCACATATGCTGATGTTGTCAACGACAAATTTGCTAAAAAAGTTGCTCTCCTGGCAATCAAGGAATGCATCGATGTCGCCGACGCTGCGGGGATTAATATTGCGCCTATAAACGGAATGGATATCAAAAAGACGTTCAGCTATACAAATTCATTCAAAAAATCAAGAGCTCTTTCGGCAGTTCCCAAACTTGTATCGGAGAGACTGCCTCATGTTCCCGGAATGCTTCAGAATCTCCGCGCCGGAAAAATCAGCGGTGTTGAATCCATCAACGGTATTGTCTGCAAATACGGTAAAGACAATAATGTACCTACACCGGTTAATGACAAAATATTTGAAATTATCCTTAAGGAACAGGAAGGAAAGCTTCCATATACAAAAGAAAACATTTTGCTCTTTGATACAATATTAATGAAGGATTAAATGCCAATTGCCCGGAATCTTAACGATTCCGGGCAGCATTGCTTATTATCAGTCATCCATGCAGAGAAGACATATACCGCCAATTACATTAACAAAAATCAATACACAGATTTTCGTGCCGACTGTGATTTCCTCCCCTGTTTTGAATTTGTTGAAAACACTTACCGTTAACGGTATGCACCATAAGAGAGGAAAAACAAGCCATCCGAATGTAACACAGCCTATTATCATAAAAAGCTTTACGATGAATTTAAGGGTTTCTTCTCTGTCCGATAAAGGATTATTCTGGTTTGCAGGTCCGCTTCTTACCTGAGAAGATTCGGTAACCTGTGATGAACTGAATCCGCAAACCGGGCATATTACAGAGTCGGCCGGCATCTCATTGCCGCAGTTTTCACAGTATCTGAGAGCGGATACAGCAGCTCCGCAGTTTTCACAGAAAAATGCTCCGGAATTAATTACGGCACCGCATGATTTACAATACATATATTTCGCCTCTTTTTTAAAAAATCCCGTCTCACTGAGGCGGGAATTTCATTTATTTTATCTTTTCGCTGATTATCTCAAGCAGTCTTTTGTTTTCCTCAAGCAGTTTCTTTATTTCTTCATTCTGCGCTTCATAAGTTTTTTTAAGTTCTTCAACAGATTTAGCCACACTTTCACATGAAGCAATTATAACTCTGTCCGTCTTGCTCATATTATCACCTTATAAGATTGAATATTTTACTACAAGCGCTGCAAAAACTATAGATACCATAGAAAGAAGCTTTATAAGAATATTGATTGACGGACCTGAAGTATCTTTAAACGGATCGCCGACTGTGTCCCCGACAACAGCGGCTTTGTGACCGTCAGAACCTTTTCCGCCGAAATGTCCGCTTTCAATATACTTTTTGGCATTGTCCCATGCACCGCCTGAGTTTGACATAAACACGGCCATAAGGAAACCGGTGGCAGTGGCTCCTGCAAGCATTCCGACAACGCCGGTACAGCCGAGAACCATTCCGACAATAACAGGAACTATAACCGCAACAATTGTCGGCAATATCATTTCATGAAGACTTGACTTGGTGCAGAGATCAACACACTTTGCATAATCCGCTTCTGCAGTACCGTCCATAAGACCTTTGATTTCTTTAAACTGTCTGCGGACCTCAATAACTACGCTCTGGGCAGCTCTGCCGACAGAACTCATTGTGAGAGCGGCAAAAACAAAAGGAAGGCAGGCGCCAATAAACAGACCGATGAGGACCGACGGATTATTGATGTTGAGATTTGAGATCTTTTCAAGACCGCCGTCAAGAATTTTAATCTTATCAATATAAGATGCCATAAGAGCAAGAGCGGTAAGTGCAGCAGAACCGATAGCAAAACCTTTGCCTGTAGCGGCTGTAGTATTGCCGAGAGAATCAAGAGCGTCTGTTCTCTCTCTTACAGCTTCTTCAAGCTCGGCCATCTGTGCGATACCGCCGGCGTTATCGGCAACAGGGCCGTAAGCATCGGTAGCAAGAGTAATACCGAGAGTTGAAAGCATACCGACCGCCGCAAGAGCTATTCCGTAAAGTCCGTGAGCGGGGCTGCTCTGTCCGCCGGAAACAAAATATGAAACAAGAACGCAAATCGATACAATGATAATCGGAATCAATGTGGAAAGCATTCCGACCGATAAACCGTTGATTATAATTGTAGCGGAGCCGGTTTCACTGCTCGCAGCAAGTCTCTGCGTGGGTTTATAGGTGTCTGATGTGTAATATTCAGTGGATCTGCCGATCAGAACACCGGCAATAAGACCCGAGAGAATCGGGAAATATAAAGTATAATTATCTTTTCCCAGTATGAAATATACGAGGGGGAATGAAATTACGGCTATAAGGATTGCGGATAAATTAGTACCCTTTGAAAGAGCTTTGAGAAGCTGTTTCTGGCTCGCGTCCTCTTTTGTCCTGACAAAGAATGTGCCGATAACAGAGCAGAGAACGCCGAGAGCCGCAATGCACAGCGGCAGTGCCATGGCGCCGAATGACTTAAATGCCGATACGCCGAGAGCACAGGAGGAAATAACGGAGCCGACATAAGACTCATATAAATCGGCGCCCATTCCTGCAACATCGCCGACATTGTCGCCTACATTATCGGCGATAACGGCGGGATTT
>CADBOL010000278.1 GCA_902796295.1 Oscillospiraceae bacterium | reverse complement strand
TTTTACGCTTTTGCTGGTTGTGTTGTTTTCAATTTCTATGTATAAGCACAGCAAAAAAATAGTTGAGTTGATGGAATAGGACCTTTTCTAAAAAAGATTTTTATAATCTGGTTTAAAATCATCACATCATTTAGCCACTTTGTTTAAAAAGTATGGATTAGAAACACTATCTTTCGGAGTCCTAAATTGAACTTTTTGATTGAAATATTATTAAAACTATAATGCAAATAGAAAAGAGGAGAGTTCTTATGAATTCTACAAAAATAGCTTTTAAAGCAATATCAATTATTTTAGCGTTCACTTTTTTGATCCAGACCGGCGTGGTTGGTTTTGCGGCAAATATTCAGGAAGAAGAGCCTGTTGATGAGAAGGTTGTTGAGACATACTATGATGGTGAGTCCTTGATCACTTCCGAAATCACAGAGCTCAGAGAGGAAAGCGTCAAACATTTCAGCCTTGAAGACGGAGCAAGTCTGGCAGTCGTATATCCCGAACCGGTTCACTATTTATCGGGTGATAGTTGGAAAAATATTGATAATTCACTCGTTCTTAAAAACAGTATTACGGATAAAAGCGGAAATCCTGTTTATTCACTTAAAGCTTCAGATGTGGATTTGAGGATTCCTCAGGATTTGAATAACGGCAATAAAATAGAAGTCTCAAAAAACGGCAATACCTTTAAAATGGGATTGTATAATAATGGGGCGGCAGATTCCGAAAAGGCTGTAATAAGAAATAACATTGACTCAGGAATAATCGTAAATGAAAACGCTACCGAAATTGAAAAGCAAAACACAGAAATTATTAAATCGGCATTGAATTCTTCCAAGGTTGAATATAAGGCCGCGTTTGAAGGCGCGGATTTGGAATATACTGTCAGTTCATCAAGAATCAAAGAGAATATCGTTGTAAACGAAAAACAGGATAATTATGAATATAAGTTTGAAATAAACTGCGGCAGTTTGATTCCCGTAACTAATGAAGACGGCTCAATCGGTTTCTTTAAGTCCGAAGAGGATGAGGAAGCCGCGTTTTTGCTTTCAGCTCCTTATATGGTTGACGCTTCCGGTGAATACAGCGACAGTGTGGAAATGTCATTAAGCGGAAATATCCTTACTGTTACGGCAGACTCAAAATGGCTCAACAGCATAGGCAGAGATTTCCCGGTAAAAATCGACCCTTCCGTAACTGTATCTTCAACAAGCTTTATTGATTCTACGGTAAGATACTTCCAGAGCGGAAATAACTACGGCAGCGAGGATACACTTTATTCCGGTAAAGGAACGTTAAGCCTGAGAAGAACATATATGAAGTTTACTCTTCCCAATATGTCTGATAATGCGGTTATACTCGGTGCATGGGTCAATATCACTCAGAAGAATGTTTCATATTCGTTCGGTACAGATGTTCTGAATATAAAAATGTTTGATTTGACAGGCCTGTCTTCATGGACTGAAAGCGGTATCACATGGAATAATAAGCCGCTTTCTGCAACCATTAACGGTCCCCAGACCGACGGTACATCCGTAATCACATATCTCAGCGGTCAGAACAGCAGCAATGTGTCATATTCATTCGGTATCACATCCAAAGTCAAGCAGTGGTATGCCAATAACAACAATAACGGTTTTATGATTTCAACAAGCAATGAGAATAAATACTGTCAACCGACATTTTATTCAAAAGAAGCCTCGTCAAGTAAACCCTATGCGACAATCAAATATACAAACAATATTGGAATAAAAGACTACTGGGATTATCAGACAGTAAATATGGAAAACGCCGGTAAAGCGCTTATCAACACTCATAACGGTTCATATTATTATATCCACGATGATGCCGCAACGAGCGGGCTTGTGTTGCCGGTCGGGATTTCCCATATATACGGGAGTACCGACGGTTATTCCACCGGATCGTTCGGATATATGAAATATGGTAAAGGCTTTATACTTAATATGAGTGAATATATAGGCTCGACAACCTACCGTGACTCAAGAGGCACTTATCATAATTTGGTTTCAAACGGAAGCAATCAGGTGCTGGAAGATGACCCAACTACGGTCCTGACATCCGATTCAAGCTGGTATTACTTAACTTTTATTGACGGGACAGTCAAAAAATTCTATAGGTCGGGATTCCTGAGAAGTATTATTGATAACAACTCAAATGAAATTACATTGAGCTATGTTAACAATCTGCTGACTCAGGTTAAAAGCGGAGCTAACCAGACTATTACACTCGCATACGATACAAATAACTATCTCACATCGATAACAGATCCTGGCGGCAGGGTTACTCAGTTTACTTATGACAGCAATAATTATCTGACGGATATTGAACACCCTGACGGCAAACATACATATCTCTCTTATTTAAACGGTTATCTTTATGAAGTCAAGAACAGTGAAAACGCAAGATGGAGATATACCGTTTCAACTGCATCTTTCTTAACAAATCAGTATGCCCGCGTTTCTTCTGTAACGGCATACGCCAAGAATAATTCCAATCAATATGTGGATAAGTTAAACTTTTCATATTTAGGTACATCTACAACAGTATCAAATAACCACAATGACTCCGTTGAGATTGAATTTGATGAAGTCGGCAGACCCGTATCATACACATCAAAGGGAAATACTTCAAAACTGAACTATAACACAAACGGAATTCTCAACAATACGCTTAAATCACAGTCAAATTCGTTTTTAACCAACGAAAATCTGATGCGCAAAACCGATCAGCGAGTTGCTTCGTGGGCTAAGAGCGGATCCGGTTTAACAGTATCTTCTTCAACAGACAGAGTAAATTATTATGCGGATTCAAAAAAGATGGTCTGCAGCAATACGAAC
>CADBOL010000277.1 GCA_902796295.1 Oscillospiraceae bacterium | reverse complement strand
TACAAAAAGATTGCTGTCATAGGCTGCCCGATTATTGCAGCGTTAATTGCTTTTAGTATTGTTTTTAATACTGTTATTCTCCCGGCAAGCAACTATAAGAAAGCCCTTGCCGAGGTTGATGCGAGCAATTATGAAAAAGCATATTCAATGTTTATCGAAAATCCCGATTATAAAGATTCCGCAGAGCAGGCGGGTCATGCGCGTGGTCTGGAAATAGCCCAGCTTATAATGGAAAAGAAATATGATGAGGCTCAAAAACTGGCGAAGGAAATGGGGGCCCTTGAAGCATATAAAAGCGGAATGTACACATGGGCCGAAAAAGCGATTGAAGCAAAAGACTATGACTCAGCATATGAAATATATCGCCGTTTCTCTGACAGCGACAAGATAAACGAAAGCAAGTATATCAGGGCTGTTGATTTTTTGAAATCCGAAAATTATGACTCCGCATACAAACTGTATTTAGAAATCGACAGTTATTCAAAATCACAAGAACTATATGAGAATATCATCAAAGTCCACCCGGAAATGCTGTTCAAGTATGCCGAGGTTGGTGATAATGTAATTTTCGGCAAATACAGCAATAATGATTCTGAGAAAGAACCGATTAAATGGAGAGTTCTTAAGAAAGAAGAAGACAGGGTGCTTGTAATAAGTGAATACTCCCTTGGTCAGCAACCATATGACAAATCCGCATCTCATGCAACATGGGAAACCTGCTCACTCAGAAAATGGCTGAATGACAAGTTTTATAAATCTGCCTTTTCGAAGACTGAGCAGAATTATATCTTGACATCCAATGTCACAGCGGATAAAAACCCTTATCATGATACAGATCCCGGCAAAGATACTATGGATAAGGTGTTTCTGCTGAGCACAACCGAGGTTGAAGAGTATTTCAAAGATGATAATGATAGAATACTTTATGATTCGGATTCATATTTTAGAGATGAAGAGGATTGGTGGTTAAGAACTCCGGGTGAAGAAGAATTAGAAGTAACAGTTGTTACAGATTCTGGACATTTTTACTCTTGGCCTCTTACCTACGGAGATCAGGGAGAAAAGCAACTTCACGAGCTGGATATTCGCCCTGCTATGTGGATAGATATTTCTTAAAATGAACGAATCAGGAACAATTATTCCAATATCCAACGATTAAACAGCACCAAAAATCAAATGAAACCAGAGTTAATACTTTAAGTGCTGTATTTTTGAATTTCAATATAAAAGCCAAAAGGGTACGGAGTATTTATTATCTCCGTACCCTTTTATTCTTTACTTTTTCAGATTATCCTCATACCTCGGAAGAGCGTTGAAAAGGCTTCTGAAGAACGCGATTATCTTTGCGAAGAAGCCTGTATTTACGGTTACAGTCTCTTCTTTGGTGACGGCGACTGTCGAATTATCCGATTTTTTAACAAGCTTTGCCGAAATCTTATACTCTTTTTCGGTTGCCTTATCTATCGTGCAGGTTGTGCCCTCATCGCCCGTTGACCATATGATTTTATAATCATCGGAGATTTTTGAGGTGGATGTAATATGAAATACAAGCTTTGATTTATAGTCAACCGGGAGCGTTTCCCTGTAATTCCTGATTGAAATACCGGGGACCTGAGGATTATCGGGCGTGTCTGGTTTGTCCGGTTCGGTTTGCGTTGCAGGTTTATCGGGAGTATCCGGTTTGACCGGCTCGGTCTGAGTCGCGGGTTTATCGGGTGTATCGGGTTTGTCCGGTTCGGTCTGAGTCGCGGGTTTATCCGGGGTGTCCGGCCCGGTCTGCGTCGCCGGAGTATCGGGCGTGGCCGGGTTTACGGGATTCTCCGGTTCTTCAGTCTCGGTATAAACCGCGTTTACGGTCATATCACTCGCGGCGAGCGTGTATTCGCTCCAGCTGCCTGTATAGCCGTCTTTTTCGGGTACCGCGGGTTCATTTATCGATTTGTCTTCCACCGTGAAAGGAATCTTTGCAATCTCACGGCTGTCCGCGATAAATGAGGCGTAATATGTTATCGCCTTATAAACCGGTCTGATGTCAAGCTCGCTTCCAGTAATCGTGTATTCCCATTTTCCGGTATATCCTTCTTTTACGGGAACTTCCGGCAGAACCTCAATCTCCGTGTCGCCGTAGTGGTAGACCACATCGCCGAGATTGACGCCGTCAACTATGAGTTTCACCGTGTAGGTCAGGCTCTCTCTGCAGAGATCGCAGATATAATCGCCGTTTTCATCGACGTGATTTCCGCCGTCGTCGACACATACCGCGAAATCGCTGAATGAATCTATTTCAAATATAAAGAATCCGTCCTCAATGGCAAGATCTCCCGTTGAGAATTTGATTCTCTCTGTTTTGCCGTCCTGTTTGCGGTGATGAATGAATACCGTGTCGTATTTTGCCGGGTCTATTACATAAGGCAGAGGTATTTTTACGGTGACTTTGTTTTCGTCGAGCGGCTGCACATTTTCGTTATCCGCGTTTTTCATATGAATCTCATAGAGAGCGACCTGCGCGCCGTCAATATAAGCTTTGAAAGCGCTGAATCTCGCGTCATTCTCCTCAATATCCTCAACATTCAGGCTGAGGTCACCGTCATTAGGAGTGCCGAATGTGCCGTAGAGATACTGCACAGTGACGTTTGAAGCGTCATCTGTCTTAGTGCAGATACCGCCGAGATAATATATATCGTGAACATAAGCGGTGCTTGTGAAATAAGAGTTGTAGTTTGAAATCCATTCTTCGGGAGTTCCGTAAAAGTTGATTCTTGAGAATTTGTTGCATTTTTCAAATGCGTTTTTTCCTATCTGAACCGTGTTGTGAAGAGT
>CADBOL010000276.1 GCA_902796295.1 Oscillospiraceae bacterium | reverse complement strand
CCGCCTGCGCCGTATCTTTCCTTAGCGATAACCGTAAGCTCGTCTATCAGAGGCTTATAGCCCTCGGATACGCCGTATTGCAGGGCGAGCACGGGATTTTCCGCGAGAATACCCGCGGCGATTTCTCTCATATCGTCAACCGGAAAAGCGTCGGGCGCGGGGTTTCCCGCCGAGAGAGGAATGGTATCTCCCGAATTCTTGAGGATTTCTCTGATGACGGACGGCTTGAGTGAGCTCATCCCTTTTGAAAAATTGTAATTCATTTATGTCACTCCATTGAAAAAATATTCGCTCTGTGATAAAATAAACAGAGAATTTAAAACGTGGTGAAACCGATGATAAAGAATTATGACGCGGTCTTCTTTGATTTTGACGGCACAATCGCCGACACGTCAAAGGGAATATTCAACTCCGCCGATTACGCGGCGAGAGCTTTCGGGCTGCCCGTACCCGATGAAAAGGGCCACAGATATTTTATGGGGCCTCCCCTGCTCGAATCCTTTGAGGTCGTAATGGGCCTCAAGGGAGAAGACGGTGTTGAGGCAGTCAGAAAATACAGAGAATACTACAGAGCCGGCGGTATGCTCGAGATGACTTTTTACCCCGGGATACTCGACCTGCTGACAAAGCTCAATGAAAACGGTGTAAAGACGGCGGTAACCTCATCAAAGCCGGAAATGTTTGTTGAGCAGATACTCTCTCACTTTGATATCGGTGACAGAATCGACCTGATATCATGCCCGCGGGGTGATAACTTCCCCGAGAAAAAGGCATCGCTCATAAACAGGGCTCTTACTCACTTCGGTATTGAGCCCGGCCGCGCTCTTATGGTGGGCGACAGATATCTCGATATGGAAGGCGCCTCTCTCACGGGAGTTGACGGCTGCGGAGCCTTATGGGGATACGGCACGCGTGAGGAGCTGCTTGACGCGGGAGCGAAATATACAGCCGCATCCGCCGCGGAGCTTGAGGATATCATTTTCGGTAATTTAGATTAATTTAAAAACCTTAAAATTTATTATATTACAAAATAAGAAGAAATACAACCATTATTTATCGGTGAAAAAATGGAAGAATTCAAAAAGGAATATCTGGGATCGGGAATAACCGCCCTGGTTTCAAAAGAGCATACTTTCGGCACAGACGCCGTCCTTCTCGCCGATTTTGCCAAAGTCAAAAAGAGCGATAAATGCTGTGACCTCGGCACCGGGTGCGGGATAATACCGCTGCTCTGGTGCAAAGGCGAAACGGGCAGAATATATGCGGTGGAAATAAGCGAAAAAGCCGTGAATCAGCTGACTCAGGCAGCAGAGCTCAATTCACTCGGCGATAGAATTGAAATAATTCACTCAGATCTCAACGATCTCAAAGGCAAAATCGAATACGGCAGTCTCACCCTTGTCACGATGAATCCGCCCTACACCGCAAACGGAGCCGGTATAATGAGCAGCGCCGGCGCGGACAGGATAGCAAGGCACGAAACGCTCTGCACCTTTGACGATATCTGCCTTTGCGCCTCAAAGCTTCTCAATTTCTCCGGAAGGCTCTGCGTGTGCATACGCCCCGAGAGAATGTGCGAGATGTTTTCCGTAATGCAGAAATACGGCATTGAGCCCAAAAGAATAAAATTCGTCACTAAAAGACACGGCCTCTCACCCTGGCTTGTGCTGATTGAAGGCAGGCGCGGAGGGAAAAGCGGCCTCACGGCCGAGCCCGAGCTTCAGGTCTATGACGAAACGGGCGGCTACAGCCCCGAAATGAAAGAAATCTATAAGGATTATCTGCTTGAGCAGAGGTGATAAAATGTCAGGAAAGCTTTATGTCACGGGCACTCCGATAGGCAATCTCGGCGATATCTCTCCGAGGGCTCTCGGGATACTTGAGAGCGTTGATTTCATCGCCGCCGAGGATACGAGAGTCACGCTGAAACTCCTGAATCATTTTGACATAAAAAAACAGCTTGTCAGCTATTATGAGCATAACAAGCTAGAAAAAGGCCCTCAGATTATCGACAGGATTCTGAGCGGCGAAAGCTGCGCGCTTGTAACGGACGCCGGCATGCCCGCCATATCGGACCCGGGCGAGGATATTGTGAGACTCTGTCTTGAAAACGGCATCGAGGTCGAGTCCGTTCCCGGCCCATGCGCTTTCGCGACCGCTCTTGCCGTATCGGGCATGCCTTCAAGACGGTTTGTCTTTGAAGGGTTCCCTCCCGCCGATAAAAAAGAGAGGGCGGAGCTTTTTGATGAGCTCAGGCGTGAAAAAAGAACGGTGATATTTTACGAGGCACCGCATAAGCTTTCAAAGACTCTTGCCGAGCTCGCCGAAGCTCTCGGCGGCAGAGACACCGCAATTGTGAGAGAGCTGACCAAAATCCATGAGGAGGTCATACGCACAGACCTTGTATCCGCTGCGGAGAAATACGCCGAAAATCCTCTCAAAGGTGAGATAGTCCTGATAATTGCGGGCGCTCCCGAAAGCGGCGATAATGATATGACCCCCGAGCAGGCCGCGGAATACGCTCTCGGGCTTGTCGGAGACGGGATGAGCAAGACTGAGGCGGCAAAGTTCGCCGCAAAGGTCAGCGGACTTAAAAAGGGAGATATCTATAAATCGATTATCTGACAGATTTTCATATTATATTTTAGATGTTCTGCAATATTGACTTTTTATATAAAAAGAATTAGAATATAATTCCTATCCAGGGCACTTATTTCCGGAGATGCAGGCAATGGTAAAAAATATTCATAAAAGAATATTCAGAATAATTATGTGCACGGTTTTGATTTTCGCTTTGATACTGTGCACTGCCTGCGGTATTGAGAAAATCGGAAAATACAGCGAAACCGTCGCCAACAACAGCACCTCAATCGGCGAAGGAAATGACATATATCCCGACTCAGCCGGAGAAAACGAAAAAGATACCGACGGCAAAGACATTACGGCCGGAGAATATTTCTTTGAGGTTGATGAAGAGGATACAACTTTTGACATTGAAAT
>CADBOL010000275.1 GCA_902796295.1 Oscillospiraceae bacterium | reverse complement strand
TAAATATAATATTATTATATATTTTTTAAAATTTTTTAAGTTTCAAAAAGATTTCAGTTGACTGTTAATGTATTATGTGTTAATATACGCTTAATTTCATTGAAAATTTCGGAGAACTGATATGAAAACAAAGGTGCTTGTTTTATTCGGCGGAGTTTCAAGTGAGCACGATATTTCGCTCATTTCCGCAAGCTCGGTGATAACCAATATCCCCGCGGACAAATACGATGTCAGGATGATGGGTATTTCAAAGGACGGAATTTGCATGCTTTATACCGGAGACCCGGCAAACCTGCCTTCGGATAAATGGCTCGAAGACACGGAAAACCTTGAGAGATGCGTCATATCTCCCGACAGGGGGCATCACGGCATAATCCATCTTGACTCCTGTGAGGTCGAGCGTATAGATGTTGTCTTTCCCGTGCTTCACGGCAAAAACGGCGAGGACGGCACCATACAGGGTCTCCTCGAGCTTTCGGGCATTCCCTTCGTCGGGTGCAGGACCGCTTCGAGCGCCGTGTGTATGGATAAGGCGATGACAAACGCCGTGTGCGATTTCGCGGGCATAGCCCAGGCGAAATGGAAGTCCTTCAACCGCTGTGATTACAGATTTGACCGCAAGGAGCTGCTCGATGAGGCGGAGTCTGCGCTCGGATTCCCGATTTTCGTTAAACCCGCCAACGCCGGCTCATCTGTCGGTATCTCAAAGGCCTTCGATCGCCCGTCACTCGAAAAAGCCTGCGAGCTTGCTTTTAAGCATGATGACAAAATAGTGCTCGAGGAGAGCATTGACGGCGACGAGGTTGAGTGCGCCGTGCTCGGTAATGACGACCCCATTGCCTCCGTAGTCGGCGAGATAGTGCCTGTCAACGATTTCTATGATTATGACGCCAAATACGCCGACGGGACGACGAGGCTCTATATTCCCGCCCGTATCTCCGACAAAAAGAGCGCGGAGATAAGAAGACAGGCGGTCAGAGTATTCAAGGCGCTCGACTGCGCCGGCTTCTCAAGAGTCGATTTCTTTGTCAGACACTCCGACGGAGCCGTTTTGCTTAACGAAATCAACACCATACCCGGCTTCACGTCAATCAGCATGTATCCCAAGCTCTTTGAGGCGAGCGGTATTCCCTACACCGAGCTTACGGACAGACTGCTGTGCCTTGCCCTTGAAAACAGATAACGGAGAAACAAATGAAACCCATCACTAAAAAAGGATATATCACTGTCAGGGACTGCCACCGCCAGGATGAGGGCGAGGAAAAGAAATTCACGGAGTCGAGAAACGTCTGCGAGTTTCTTGTCTATCCCGACAGATACGAGATAAAATACATCGAGAGCGCCTCCGTAATGGGAGACTGCTACACAACGCTTACGGTGCTGCCGGAGAGAGTCTCGATGCTCAGAGGCGGTCTCTACCGCACGAGCATGATTTTTGAGAAGGGCAAGAGGCACGTGTGCGCCTATCAGACCGAATACGGCGCGATGTCCCTCGGCATTCTCACCAAGACGCTTAAGATTGATATCGGCGACTCGGGCGGCAGTATCAATATGGTCTATTCGATAGACAATAACGGCAGATTCTTTTCCGAAAGCGAACTTATCATAAACGTTGAAACGGAGGATTGACATATGTCTCAGCTGGTTAAACAGGCGGTTGCGGAAATACGCAGGGCGATAATGGACGCGGCGGGTGTCGCGGTTGCCGACGGCGTTTTTCCCGAGTGTCCGCTGAGTGATTTCATTATAGAAGTGCCCGCCAACAAGGCAAACGGCGACTACTCTTCAAACGCCGCGATGGTATGGGCGAGAGACGTTCATAAATCCCCGCGCGAGATAGCCGCCGTGCTTACGGACCGCCTTGTGCTCGCGGATACCTTCGCAGACAGATGCGAGGTTGCGGGCCCCGGATTCCTCAATTTCTATCTCGGCGACTCCTATAACGCCTGCATAGTTGAGGATATCCTCGAAAAGGGTGAGAATTACGGGAAATCGGATTGCGGAAAAGGCAAAAAGATAAATGTTGAATTTGTCTCGGCCAATCCCACGGGACCGATGCACATGGGCAACGCCAGGGGCGGAGCTCTGGGCGACTGCCTCGCCGCCGTGCTCGAATACGCCGGCTATGATGTGGAAAGAGAATTCTATATCAATGACGCGGGCAATCAGATTGATAAATTCGCCCTCTCGCTCGATATAAGATACAGACAGCATTTCCTCGGCGGGGATGCCGTCGAGCTTCCCGAAGACAGCTATCACGGCGACGACATCATCCGCAGGGCCGAAGAATTCGCCGCTGAATACGGCGACTCATATCTCAATAAAAGCGAGGCTGAGCGCAGAAAGGCGCTCGTGGATTTCGCGCTTCCTAAAAACATTGCCGATATGAAAGAGAATATGGCAAAATACCGTATCGTCTATGACACCTGGTTTCACGAGAGCGTGCTTCACAATGACGGCGAGCTGGCCGAAACCGTGAATATCCTTAAAGACAGGGGCCTCACCTATGAGAAGGACGGCGCCCTCTGGTACAAAAACAGCGAGGTCCT
>CADBOL010000274.1 GCA_902796295.1 Oscillospiraceae bacterium | reverse complement strand
TGCAGAGCCTGCGACACCCGACGAGCCTGCGACTCCAGATGAACCGGCGACTCCCGACGAGCCCGCAACACCCGACGAGCCTGCGACTCCAGATGAACCGGCGACTCCCGACGAGCCCGCAAGCGATAATATCTGCCCGCTCGACGGCGCCGACCACGGCACAACATTCATGGGCAAAATCATTAAATTCTTCCACAGCATTTTATGGTCAATCTTCAGACTGCTCGGCATTGACCTCTATATCCATATTTCATGGGCAGAGTAAAGACAGTGAGCAGGATATAATCGCAGGGGCGGATATCATCCGCCCGCGCGGCCGCGATTACTTTATTCCGGATTTTTAAAACTATCCCGGCAGATGAAATCAATCATCTGCCGGGATATCTGTCTTATTTGTTAAAGGAACCGGTCCGCACAGCTGAAGAACAGCTCCATAATCTTTTTTATCGATGCCCTGTCCTCACATCCGTGACCGGAACCGGGAAATGAGATAAACGTGTGCTCCACGCCGCATTCCGTAAGTTTTGCGTCAAGATCAAGAGAGTTGCGGTAGGGGACTATTTCATCATTTTCACCGTGACCGAATACGGTGGGCACCGAATCTTTACCGATATAATTCACGGGCGAGTATTTCCTGAGCAGGGGCTCCGGGCCGTCTTTATCATCCTTTGACGGACGGAAGCCGATACCGTTATATATCAGATTGCGGAAGTAGTCTGAGCCGACCGCTTTTGAGATACTGTTTTCTTCGGAATAATAGAACGGGTCTTCAAAATCAGCCGGTCCGCAGAGCTCAACCACGCACACGGGCCTTACCGGCGCTGTTTTTTTTCGCGTGTATGCATAGAGCAGCGAAAGGTGGCCGCCCGCGGAGATTCCTGTCAGAAGCACACGGTCAAAGTTTACGCCGTAGCGCTTCCCCTGCTCTTTTATTGAGGAGAGGGCAGACGATATGTCATCGAGTATATCGCCGAATCCGGTTGACTCCGAAACATATCTGTAATTCATCGCGGCGGCGGCGTGTCTTTTTTCGGCGCATGCCTTTTCGGGCGCATCGAGATAATCCGCTTTGCCGCCCCCGTTCCATCCTCCGCCGTGAATGCACAGAATCAGCCCCGTGCTGCCGGAGGCTTCCCCGGGAATAAAAAGGTCATAGCTCTGCCTTTCGTTATTGTCTTTTGTGTAATAAATATCGCGCAGTGCCGTATATCCCTTGCTTTTTGCGGCGTTTTCATCTGCCGTCATATGAAATCACCCTTTTGAGGGGCCGCCGGTCCGGCGCGCCTTATCTTTTGCCGTAAGCTATTAAAGCCGTAGATTTACCACTCGAAAATCTCTTCGGGTCTGTCAAATATTTCTTCAAGTCTCTTGATGAAGGGGATGAGCTTTCCGAAATCGAGCGCCCTGTGGTCAAAGACAAGCTGCATGGGCATGACATTGCCGGGCACGATTATGTCGTTTCCGTTTTCATCCTGCGCTACCACCGGCTGCTTCTGCACGGAGCTCATGCAGAGAACAAATACTTCGGGAGGGATTATCGCGAGCATTGTGCAGCGCCCGTGAATTCCTCTTGTGGTGGAGCCGATATTTGAAATGCAGACTGTGCCCTGGCGGATATCTTCCTTTGTCAGGCGGTCTGTTTCCGGGATTTTATAATACTCTTTCTTCTCTTTGCCCTTGAGCACGGTAACCTTGTGCTTTCCGAATTTTGCGCCGATGAGACGGTTTACGGCTTTCATGACATGGCCGTGCTTCAGTTTCTGAATAGTATCGTCAAAAGATATGGAATACATAACCTCATCGAGGTTTGTGTTTTCGATTCTCCTCGCCGTGTCGGCTATATAATCATTGAGCTCCTTGAGCGACTTGCTGCCGATATCGTGAAGATTAATCGTCATCATCTCATTATTGGGGAGCACCCAGGTCATTGAGGCGTGAATATCCTCATACTCAGTGATATATCCCTTGACTCTTTTCTGGTCAAAATGAATATTGGCGTTGAGCTCGGGCGCCGCCTTGAGACCCTCGGTGATGGCTTTGAGCATAATGGTGTTGACGGTAATCTTGCTGTCAAATTTGCCGGAGGCGTTGAGCTTTTTGACCGCATCCATGAATTTTGTGACTTCGGGTTCGTAGCTGTAACCGATATGGGGTACTGTCTGCCAGGCTTCTGTTGTCATATTGGCTATGATTTTTCTCTGAATTCCGAGCCAGGTTGTTTTTGTCGGTTTCATTTCTTTTTCTCCGTATTTTGTAAATTCCGCAGAGCGGTGATTATATTATAAAAACCGTGAAAATTATATCATTGAAAAAAATCATATTCAATTGATAATAAAAACAATTGTGACTTTTGAAGAGAATGATTTTTGTGAAATAATGCCAACCGGCGCAGAAGACAGAGCTTGCCGTTTGTTTTTGCTTCTTGTAAAGCGGGCGGATAAATGATATCATATCTCTGAAAGGACTGATTAATATGATTAAATGTCCTAACTGCGGGGCGGGCATGTATTTTGATATCAGAGAGCAGCTTCTGGTATGCAGATACTGCGACAGCCGCATATCCGCAGAGGAATATGAAGCAGATATAAACGCTCAGGAGATTAACGGTGAATCGGCTGTTTTTCTCTGCAAATCGTGCGGCGCTCAGCTGATGGTGCCGGGCAATCAGGCGACTGCCTTCTGCCCCTACTGCGGCAATCAGTCAATGATCATGTCAAAAACCGGGTCATTTGAGGCGAATAAAATAATACCCTTCAAAAAGACCCGGGAAGATATAGAAAAGATATTTGAAAGCTATCTGAGAGGCAAGCTATTTGTGCCTGCAGATTATAAAAATCATACCGGTGTAAACAGCTTCAGAGGCATTTATATACCTCACTACAATTATACGGTCGGCTTTAAGCCGGGCACGATGTTTGTGGAGAGTCACCGCGATTTTGACGAGGAAAACAAACACCATCATATGACCTTTACCAATGAGGTTACCACAGGCGGCGGAGAATCCTCCGACATAGTCAGAGACGCATCCGCGGCATTTGACGATAACCTCGCCGCGGCCATAGCGCCTTATACCCATTCGGAGGCGGAGCCGTTCAGAGAGGGATATCTCGGAGATTTTTACGCCGATATACCTTCGGTTGAGCCGGGAATCTACGATGAGCAGGTGACGGGCGAAGCGGTGGATGAGATGAAGGAAGAGATAGAGAAATCCTGTATTCAGCGCGATATGAAATTTGATTATGACAGTAAGGAGCTTGCCGGGCGTGTCGAAGAAAAAGATGTGAGGGCGGATCTTTACCCCGTCTGGTTTATGACACGCAGGATGAAAAATAACCGCGTGGCCTATGCGGTCGCTAACGGTCAGACGGGCAAGATGGCTATGGACCTGCCTGTTTCACGATCAAAATTCTTTATCGGCGTTTCAATTATAACCGTCATTCTTTTTGCTTTGTTTTCGGCTGTTTTCGGCTTTATGACACCGCCGGCGCTCACGGGAATCTGCTCGGTTGTATCTGCCTGCTCGCTCATCGTGCTGACGGTATGCGCATTTTTGATTCACAGGCGCGAGAGCAGTCTGCTGCCGTCGGATGATAAGACCGGGAAACTGATGGCCGGAGTATCGGAAAAGAAATCAAAGCTGCTCAAAAAAGCAAAGAGCATCGCCTCGGCCTCATCCATGATTACCGTGATGCTTCTCTCATTTTACGCGGTCGGGATACTCAGGACTTTCGGCGCTTCACTGAAACTGCCCGCGATTCTTGCCGGAGCGGCGCTCGCGGCGGGTATTATCGCTTTTATTGCGCTTCTTTTGCTCATACACAGGAATGAAACCTTCAATCTCATGCTGATTAACGGATTTTCCGCAGTGATAACGCTTGCCGTATGTATGATACTGATAGTCAGGAATCCGTTCAACGATCTGTTTTATGTCGGCGCGTCGCTCCTCTCTCTGCTTACTGTAATAGTCAACTGCCTGAGTGTAATAGCGCTGTTTGACCGCCTTTGCACGCATCCGGCACCCGATTTCTATACAAGAAAGGGGGCCACGCACGATGAAAATTAACAGGGCGGCATTGTGCCTGATTCTTTCCCTTCTTCTGTTTTTGACGGCGGGTGTTACCGCTTTTGCCGATGACGGATATGAGGGCGGATATGAAATCGTGATAGATGATGAGGCGGATTTATTCACCGATGAGCAGGAAGAGCTGCTCAGAGATCGGCTCGGCGGAGTTTTGCCCTACGGCAACGCCGGCGTGGTCACAAGAAACAGCCACTCGTTTTCGGGCACGGATAAGCTTGCGGAGAATGTTTACGAATGGTATTTCGGCGGTGAATCCGGAAGCGTATTTGTAATAGATATGCAATACCGGAATATCTATATCTATTCCGACGGCGCAATGCACGAAACGATTACCGACACGCGCGCACGCGAGATAACGGACGATATCTATACTTATGCCACCAAAGGCAATTACTGGGTCTGCGCAAGCGAGGCGTTTGCAAGGATAATCACCCTGCTTGAGGGCGGCAGCATTTTTTCACCGATGAAATATGTTGCTTATTTTCTGATTTCATTCGGACTCGCCATGATGATATGCATTGTCATCGTTATTATTCAGAGGCGTCTGCCGAAGCTTGCGAAAGACATGCGCGGCAACGAAATTGACGGAATAACCACAGACCTGCCTCTTCAGGTCAGAAGCATACTGCTCAATGACAAGATAACAACCCGCTCATCCGGCGCAGCCGGCGGCGGGGGAGGCGGCCGCGGCGGCGGAGGCGGAGGTCACGGCGGAGGCGGAGGCCACGGATTCTGATATAATCCGAAGGCTGAATCCGCGTGGGGCCGCATAAAAGCCATACGCTTTTTGCAGAAAACCCGATAAAATGAAAAACTCACCCGGAAACCCGGGTGAGTTTTTGTCTGCTGCTTCGGAATTTTTTATCCGGAGCCGGTTTACGCCATTTTCATCTGCGCGCTGTATAAGGAAGCGAACGCTCCGTTTTCTTTTAATAATTCTTCCGGGCTTCCGGATTCAACAATTCTGCCGCCGTTTACAACCAAAACCTTGTTGCCGTAGGTCGCCTTTCCGGCATCGTGGGTAATCGCTATGATTGTTTTGCCTTTTTTGTTTTCCTGCGCAAGCATGTCAAAGATTGATTTTGATGTGCCTGCATCAAGCGCGGCTGTCGGCTCGTCAAGCAGATAAATGTCGCTGTCTTTATACAGCATTCTTGCCAGAGCCATACGCTGGCACTCGCCGCCCGAGAAATTCTCTCCGCCTGTCTCGACAATTTCCTCCGCCTTGTTCGGCAGCTTGTCAACAAACTCGGCGAGTTGGGCCTTTTTCATTACCTCATTGATTTTATCCATATCCGGCTTCTCCGGGTAGGCGATATTCTCGGCTATTGTGCCGTTGAACATATACACATCCTGAAACATTGTGCCGATATGTGCGCGCAGAGCTTTTGTATCAATCTCATCAATGATTTTACCGCCCAGGGTAACACTGCCGGAAGTAATCGGATAGTATTTATTGATAATATCCATTATTGAGGATTTGCCGCCGCCGGTGGTGCCCACAATGGTGACAAAATCGCCTTTTTCAATTTCAAGATTCTCAATCTTAAGGTCAAAGTTTTCACGGCCGTAAGTGAAATCAACATTATTGAAAGCAAAATCGCCGACAGTGAGTGTTTCGTTTTCATCCCCGCTGTTGTATTCGTCCTCTTCACTGAGAATTGAGTTGAGATCTTCCAGAGTTTTTGATATGGCAGCTTTGCCTACCTCCACACTCATCAGGCTCTCGATGTTCCTTATAAGCTTCGGTACGTAAGAAATAATTGCAACCATGGTGCCTATTGTCATAGAGTCTTTCATAACCGTGAATGCGCAGGCGGTGAATATACAGCCGAGCACAATCTGTGATACTGCTGTCGGGATAAAAAAACGCGCAAGCATATGAACTTTATTGGCACTCAGTCGATATTTAGAGTTATTATCAAGCCAGCGGTCCATTTCTTCCATCTCTTTTTCCTGCCCGGAATAAGACCTGACCGTTTTCATACCGTTAAACACCTGCAGGAAAAATTTATCGCCGTTATTGAGATTTGATAACCACCGCTGCTCGGTTTCGGCGATTTTATTTCTGAATATTTTTATGCCGAAAAAAATCAGAGGAACTACGGCAAATGTCACAATCGCAACAATTTTATTATATCGGAACAATATTATGAAAATTATAATCAGCTGTATGGAATTTGAAAGAGCGCTTTTTAATTCGGTGTTCAGATACTTTGTGTTTATCCGGCCTATGCTTCTGGTAATAAAAGACATAAGCTTAACCGGACCTATCCGCATAAAGGCCGGGTAATTCATTCTGAGGATTTTGGCAAACAAATATGCTCTCATGTCTCTTTCGCAGCCATTGGAAAATTTAAATCCCAATATTTCGTCCAAAGATTTGACTGCCATATTGACGAGCGGAATTAACGCCATCAAGGCAATGCAAATCAGAAGCATATTAACATTTTTATTCGGGATGGCATCATCGATTATCTTCCTGTAAAAAACAGGATCAAGGGAGCTCAGAATGCCGCTGACAACCGATACAAGGACCAAACACACAAGATATTTTGAGTTTTTAATTATTGCTTTGCCGAGCAGCTTGTCTGCGGTTAAGCCTTTTACAATCTCGTTTTTATTCCCGGTTTTTGTATTTGTCATAATAACCCTCATTTCATTATATTGAGTATTTCCTGAAATTCCTTTGACGCTTTGAATTCATCCGACAGGCGGTAGTTATCCAGTATGTGGTGTGTCATCTGTTTACAAAGACTTGTGTCAAGGAGTATGTCGGCATCCTCCTGCTTGTTGAATTTCATGCCCCTGAACAGCATGGCGGTGCGCTCGGAAACATCCGGCAGGGTGTCAAACCTCTTTGCGAGCAAGGCGCATTTTCTGAGATTCTCAATCGCTTTTTTGTCATTGCCGGCTTTGTGATAATAACGCCCGAGATAGCCGTAATTATAGATTGCGAATTTCCAGCTCGGGCCGTAATTGCCGTCTGTATATACTTTTTCCTGAATATCCGTCATCAGTTCAAATGCTTCAATCGTTTCTCTGAGTTCATCATCTGTCGGCTCCCTGTGATAAAGGAATTCCGGCAGCGCACAGTGGGATACGGCGTCATCAAAATGATAAAGGAGCGAATCAATCAGTTTCTGATTGTTCCGTATTATATCCTCCGGATCAAGTGCTACATGACACAGCAGTCTCTCCTTTGAATCACGGATTCCGGGCATCTCGTCAATCAGCTCATACATATCTTTCTCTGTCACACCGCCGTTTTCAGCATCAATCAGACTTCTGTAATAATAAATAAGCTCCCTTTTTGCCTGAATCCTGATTCTGTCATTGGTACAGAAATTCTGTATTCTCTCATAGATCGAAAAGATTTCCCGCTTGTTTTTCAGAACGTCATCCGACTTGTAATTGTCAACGATAAGACTATTCATATATCTGAGCAGGATGCGGAAATCCGAGGGATATTTTATGAATGCCTCTTTCATAAATGAGAGCGCGCCCTCGCTGCTGTTATATCTGCCGTTATCATATCTGTCGATATATGCGAGGATTTCCTCTTCGCTCTTTGCCTTGTCAATACCGAGCAGATAATCGGTTGTCACCCCGAAGAAATCGGCAATTACCGGCAGGAGCTCAATATCGGGGTAGCTTTCACCTCTCTCCCATTTGCTGACCGCCTGAAATGAGATGCCCAGAAAATCCGCTAAAGTTTCCTGGGTAAGTTCCCGTTCCTTGCGTAAACGCCTGATGTTTTCGCTGAAATAAATGTTCATAAAATCACCTCGTATTTTTATTAACGCTGCCGTCTGACGTAATAATAGCAATTTATTATCATAATCTCAATAACCCGGTCATTGAGAATTTTTCAACCGATAGTTGAAAACGGGGATATAACGATTTTCCGGCGGCATAAAAGCAGAAACCTCCCCGGGCAGATGAGCGCGGGCTTGCGGCCGCACAGACTGACAGAGGAGGAGTCAACATAATGATGACATAAAGATTTTATTAGATTCAGACCGGAAAAGCAATTCCGGCACCCATGAAGGAAGTCAGAAAAGCTTTCTGTAAAACAGGAGCTCTGTAATAAGGTAGGGTATTTCGATGAATCCGATTATTATCTGGAAGAAACGGAGCACGGTCCACGCGGCTTCTTTCAGATTGAGCAGGGCTTCGTTCACTTGCGCGGGCTCTTCAAGCCTTGCGGGGACCGGCTCGCTTCCCGTAACCGTGTATGTGAATTCCGTGAGCATCGGAGCGTGGTCGGTGTAACGCTCGCCGTTTTCGCCTGTCAGCGGGGGAATGGTCTTTGAAACGGGTACAAGCTCCATATATCTGCCGCTTCGGTAGAGGGTGCGGTCCACAGAGTCGCCCTGAGAATCGCGGTCAAAAGCAGGATCCGAAAAATCGGTTAATCCTCCGTTGTAGACCTCGGCCCATACATCCTTAAGCCCTGTGGGCTCCATGAGATTTGCGACAATATCATCATCGAGATTTCTTTTGAAACTGAAGTTGAAATCGCCGAGAACTATCAGAGCTCTTCCGTCATTGAGATTTGTGTTTATATACTCGGCAAGCTGTCTGAAATTATCGCGCCTTGCGGCAACTGAAAGAGGCTCTTTGCCTGCGTCGCAGTGGAGAGTGATGACATTTATATATACGCCCTCTTCGAGCTCCATGAGACTGTAAATAAATCCTTTGTTTGACAGAGCGTCATTTCTGCCGGACAGAT
Organism: Oscillospiraceae bacterium; assembly: GCA_902796295.1. GTDB lineage: Bacteria > Bacillota > Clostridia > Oscillospirales > Acutalibacteraceae > CAG-177. The sequence goes on along the minus strand of CADBOL010000274.1, from coordinate 744 downwards.
AGCCGAATTCCTTATTCCATCTGACTCTGTCAAGATTAAAAAGCCTGTGCGGCGAAAAGATATTGAGACCCTGGCCCTGCGCAGCTCCGCCGCTGTGGGGAGATTTGTAAGGATACGAGGTCATTTCTGCTTCAAGATATTTATGCCCGTTGAAGTCTTCTTCGACTCCTATGAAATCAGCATCGGTTCCGTTGAGAAGCCTGCCGATTATTGCGGCGCGGTCATTTGTGGCCGTGCGAAAACTGCCCTGAAAATCTCCTACAATGGGTATCCCCGATACGTTATACGCGAGCATTTTCAGCGTTCCCTTTTTGCTTGCGGCGGCGGCCGGAACAGTGACAAAAGCGAATAACATAACAAGGCAGAGGATAATGCTGATTGTTTTTTTCATAGTCATTTCTCTTTTCTGAAGATTATTAAATATTATTGATTTTGCAGAGCAAAATATAGGATTTACGGGATAATTATATCAAACAGCTGAGGATTATTCAATAAGAATTGCGGCGACTTCGGGATTTAGACTTTGCTTAGCGAGATTAAGATACCGGGTATAGTGAGTATTTTATAAAAACAACAGCCGGGGCTTCCGCTCCGGCTGTGCTTTTGTCTGTTTAGTTGTTATCTTTCGCGGTGTTGATGGAGGAGATGAGGATTAGCTTTATTTCAAGGCAGTCATCCAGGATAGATTTGCTTTCTTCCTCTGTGATATAATCTGACAGCACAAGCAATCTGAGCCAGTACTCG
>CADBOL010000273.1 GCA_902796295.1 Oscillospiraceae bacterium | reverse complement strand
TTGCTCCAGGGTTTGGATGCCTCAATCGGGCCCATAAACATCTCATAGAGACGCAGAGTATCGGCGCCGTAATCACGCACTATATCCGAAGGATTAACTACGAATTCGGGGAATCTCTTACCCATCTTGATACCGTTTGAGCCGAGAATCATTCCCTGGTGAACTAGCTTTGAGAACGGCTCTTTGACAGGTGAAACGCCCATGTTGTAAAGGAATCTGTTCCAGATTCTTGAGTAGATAAGATGACCTACCGCGTGCTCCGGACCGCCGATGTAAAGATCAACCGGGAGCCAGTGCTTAAGCAGCTCGGGGTCGCCGATTGCTTTGTCATTCTGCGGGTCAATGTAGCGCATATAATACCAGCTTGAGCCGGCCGAGCCGGGCATGGTGGAGGTTTCGCGCTTGCCTCTGACACCGTCTTTCTCAATATATTTCCATTCTTCCGCATTTTCAAGAGGAGCTTTGCCGTTTCTGCCCTTGTAGTCATCGAGCTCGGGCAATACAAGCGGCAGCTCGTCATCGTCAAGCACGTGGATTTCCCCGTCATCCGTATAATAAACGGGAACGGGCTCGCCCCAGTAGCGCTGGCGTGCGAATATCCACTCGCGGAAGTGATAGTTTGTCTTGCGTCTCGCGACGCCCATATTTTCAAGCTTAACCGTGATTGCTTCTTTCGCTTCTTCAACGGTGAGGCCTGTGAATTCTTCCGAATTCATCAGTCTGCATCCTTTGCCGAGATAACTTCCCTTTTCAAAAGCGCATTCGGAAACATCAGCTCCGTCAATAACCTGAATCATCGGGATATTATGAACCACAGCGTATTCAAAGTCGCGCTGGTCGTGGCTCGGAACCGCCATAACGGCGCCGGTTCCGTAGCTCGCGAGAACAAAGTCGCCGATAAATACGGGTACTTCTTTGCCGTTTACGGGGTTAATCGCGTATATGCCCTTGAGACAGCATCCGCTCTTTGTCTTGTTGAGCTCAGTGCGGTCCATATCCGTCTTTTTGATTGTCTCTTCAATATATGCCTTGACCTCGTCCTGGTTCTCAATACGCGGCATAAGCTTCTGCACAAGGTCGCCGTCGGGCGCGAGCACCATAAAGGTTATACCGTAGATTGTTTCGATACAGGTGGTGTATATTGAGAACTGACCGCCGCCGACAACGTTGAAATCAACCTCAACGCCCGTGCTCTTGCCTATCCAGTGGCGCTGCATATCCTTGGTGGATTCAGGCCAGTCTATTTCTTCAAGGCCTTCAAGAAGCTCCTCGGCAAAAGCCGCCTGGTCAATTACCCACTGCTTCATATTTTTGCGGATAACGGGGTAGCCGCCGCGCTCGCTCTTTCCGTCGATGACTTCATCGTTGGCGAGCACCGTGCCGAGCTCCTCGCACCAGTTTACGGGGATATCGACGAGCTTGGCGTAACCTTTAAGATACAGCTGCTTGAAAATCCACTGAGTCCACTTGTAATATGACGGGTCCGATGTAGCGATCATCTTGGACCAGTCATAATCAAAACCGAGCTCCTTGAGCTGCTTTGAGAATGTCTGTATATTATCCTGGGTGAAGCCGTTCGGGTTATGACCGGTGGAAACGGCATACTGCTCCGCCGGCAGGCCGAATGAATCATATCCCATCGGATGGAGGACATTGTACCCCTGCATCCTTTTCATTCGCGATACGATATCAGTTGCCGTATATCCCTCCGGATGGCCCGCGTGAAGGCCTACTCCCGAAGGATAGGGGAACATATCAAGAGCGTAAAACTTGGGCTTTGAAAAATCCCAGACATCGGTTTTGAAAGTTTCATGCTCTTCCCAGTATTTCTGCCATTTCTTCTCAATTGCCTTGTAGTCGTAATTTGCCATAACGGATAGCAACTCCCTCGTCAGTCTGTAAGTATATCTGATAAATCAAGCTGTACGGCGTCTGTCCACAATCTCTCAAGATTGTAGTATTCTCTGCTTTCGCGGTCAAATACATGAACGAGAACGGTGCCGTAATCAAGCAGAATCCATCCGGACGCTCTGCCCTCAATATGCTCGGGGTTAACGCCCAGTCTTTTATTTATTTCATACTCAACATCGTCCGCAAGCGATTTTGTGTGAGTATTGGAGGTTCCGTTTGCGATAACAAAGACATCGGAAACGATGGTTACCTCTTCAGTCTGTATTGCAACGATATTCTCCGCCTTTTTTTCGTCGAGAACCTTTGCTATTTCCCTTGCCAAATCTTTGGAGTCAATCATTTTACACCTCATCAACCTTATTGTTATTATCTGTCATAAAATGCTCAATCATGCTGTTGTAGCAGTCGAGCGTTGAGGGATGAACGCAGCGGTCGTGCTCCGTCAGATCCCTGACCGTGTATCTCGATGTGTAGAGCATGGCGTGCTCGAGGGATATCTTTGAAAGCTTTCTGACCGTATCAACATCCGGATAATCTCTGTCTGCCGAAATAAAATCCGCAGTGTAGACTATCTTTTCGAGCAGTGTCATATCCGCTTTGCCGGTAGTGTGCCACCTTATCGCCGAGAGGATTTCCTCATCGGTCACGATGCCGTTATTCCTTAGGAAAACGGGCGCCGACATCTGATGCCACACCTTGTGGTTGCTTCTCTCAAGCGGAGTCAGTCCATCACCTATGAGCGAGAGATGTTCCTGAGCGCTCATCATTTTTGTGATATCATGCAGAAGCCCCGCGAGCTTTGCCTTACCGGTATCAGCGCCGTAGAGAGCGGCAAGCTCTCCGGCAGCCTCGCTCACGCATTCGCAGTGATACAGCCGCGTTTCATCGAGCATGCGCGTCATTATTTCGCGGTAGCTGTCAAATCCGTCATCATAGAGACCGTGAGAGCGGATATAATCAATGACATTTTTGTCAACGAGCTCCTCACAGCCGCTGTTACTTTTGAGGCGGATCCTGATTTCCGTTGAGCTTATTTCAAGCGGTTCAAAATCAAGATAAACTATCTTTTTTCTCTGCTCGGGAGTGTATGGGGAAAAATCGGGTATGAAGCCTTTTTCTCTCGGTGCGGCACACAGTGTGCACAGTTCAAGGATAGTCTCCCACAGATACCACTTCGTGAAGCTTTCAAGCATATCCGAGCCTATTATGAAATAAAACTCATCATCAGGATAAATCTTTCTGAGCTCCCTGAGCGTATCAACCGTATAGCTCGTGCTGCCCCTGTCAAGCTCGATTTCCGAAACTTCAAACAGGGGAGAGTCAAACGCAATCCTGCACATATTCAGCCGGTCTTCGCCCGAAACGTATGATACGGATGATTTGTGCGGGGCGATGTTTGACGGGATGATGAGCACCCTGTCAAGACCGAGAGCCGAAGCGCATTTTTCGGCAAGATACAGATGACCCTTGTGAGGGGGATTGAAGCTTCCCCCGAATAAGCCGATTTTCATATTATTTGATATTTACCTTTGAATTCATAAGGGCTGTGGTTGCGACAAAAAGGATTACCGTCGCTATAAGCCTGAAAATGAATCCCGTGATACCGAAGACAAAAGCGTTTTCGGCAGCCATATTCATATCAACGCCTGTGGCAAGGTCAATCGCCGTGGGCGTAACTATGAGCGAGAGAGGAACATTCTTTGTCAGCAGAGTGCTGAT
>CADBOL010000272.1 GCA_902796295.1 Oscillospiraceae bacterium | reverse complement strand
TCTTTACGATTTCGACTGCCTCGGTCGGATTTCCGCAGAGACGGTATGCAAGATAAAAAGATGACTTCAGAGTTTTTGAGAAAAGCTTAGCCATTGCGTCGGTATCGCCTGCCGAAGCGGCGTTGACATAGCGGACTATATCTTCGTTCACAGTACAAATCACTCCGTTCATTAAAAAATTATAATTAGTCACCAAGTACATAATTAATCCAGTATATTTTATACTAATACTTATTATTTGTCAAGATTATGCGCAAACGAAATAACAATATTGACAATTATTTTTAAGCGACGTAAAATAAATTACAGCAAATAACAACAGACGGGAGCATGCTTACACAATGAGTTACCTTTTTGACATTCATATTCACACCCAGGAATCAAGCGGATGCGGCGAAACGGCGGCTGCTGATGTTGTCAGACACTATAAAGAATGCGGATATGACGGGCTCTGCATAACCGATCATATGAATAAACACAATGCTTTTCAGTTTGCGGATACTTACGCCGGGCAGGCGCAGGCGTTTCTCAGAGGATACCATGCCGCGAAGCAGGCTGCAGGAGACGACCTGAAAATAATACTCGGCATGGAGATCAGATTCACAGATTGTAATAACGATTATCTTGTCTTCGGCTTTGATGAAGATTTTATCTTTACCCGTGACTTGACGGATTTCGGAAATCTCAGGGAATTCAGACCCTTTGCCGATGAAAACGGGCTCATCGTTATCCAGGCGCATCCGTTCAGAAAAAGCATGAAAATAATTGAGCCGGAGTTCCTTGACGGCATGGAGGTTTACAACGGGCACGGAGGTCACGATTCCCGCAATGACATAGCATACAGATGGGCGGAAAAATTCGGGCTGAGAATGACTTCGGCATCGGATTTTCACTATAACTCCGGCATGGAACACGGCGGAATGTATCTTGATGAGATGCCGGAAGATTCAAAGGATCTCGCCCGGATAATCCTCGAAAGCAAGTATAAACTTAAGGTTTTCACCAAATAATCATATCAAAGAAATAAAAGAGACAAGCTCACGGGCAATTAAACCCGTGAGCTTTTTAAATGCTCCTGTCTGTTTGATTTTTGCTTAAATGCTCGGCCCCGGGGCGTAGCAGTTAAAATGAAAATGGCTTACAGGAATCATTTGAATCCCGCAAGCCTTTATAATACTGCAATCCGGAGCGTAGCGACCATTAACTGCTCACTGCTAACTGCTCCCTGCTAACTTGCGGCGCGGATGTATCCGCGCCCTACTGCTGTCTGTTTGCTTTTCGCTTAAATGCTCAGCCCCGAGCAGAATTACCAGCGGTTTTCAACATATTCGCAGAATGCATACATATCGCTGATATCAAGCTTTGTGCCGTCATCAAGTATACAGGTGCCGTGCCAGATTCCGTGAACCTGATGGCTGTGCATTCTCATAACACCGATATTCAGATCGCTGTGATGATCGAAAAACGGCTCCATTGTCATATCAAATCTGCCGTCCTCGGATACAAAATGCCAGGGCTCCATATACTTATCGGGCTTCGGGAATGTCTCCACATCGACAGCGCCGAATTTATGCGCTTTGCCGTCATAGAACATACAGGTCTCGGTAGCGTTGCTCTCGTCGCCAATTCCCCAGGTGATTTCAAAGCCGAATATATGCTTGTTGCCGTCGGCATCCGTAAGATAGGTTGAGCCGTTGCCCCAGTACCATACAAGACTGTAGGGAGTATTAACCCTGCCCCAGTCAAGCACGGCAAAAGTATCATCTTTTGAGAATTCAACTGTCTCTCCGCCGAACTTGAATGTACCGGCACAGGGCATTGAATTCTGTTTGGTGGTCATAAAGTATCTGTCGGGGAAATTCTCAAACGGTAAAACAGTGGTGATATTTTCAAGACCCGGCATAATATCCATCTGGAAACTGCACTCCACGTCTCCCATTTTGAACCATAATGTGCGCGAATCCTCTTTTGTATCGAATTCAAACTCGGCAGAGCCGATTTTATATTTCACATTGTTGGGCACATCGCCCTTGGGAGGAAGGATTATCTTATCCTTGCCGCCGAGAAAAGGAGACATTTTGTTAGAAATAACCTTGCCGTTCTGAAGATCCACAAGAACCGCAGAGACATATCCGCCGAGCGAAATGTTTGCGCAGCTTATCTGAGCCATATAGTTGCGGTTGCAGATCTGATAGAAATCCCACTCCTTGCGCCTCATAACCTTTTTCACGGAATATCTTTCATAATTGAAAACGTTATGCCTGGCCCAACCTTTTGCAAGGAGCTTGCCGCCTCTGCCGAGGAGCTGTGTAGGCTCGGTATACTCGGTCTGCTTGCTGGGCTTATCCCAGTAATGATAGCTCTTATAGGTCCTGTTCATAAAAAATCCCCTCTCAAATAGTATATGAATATGGTATCACAATCAAAAAATAAATTCAACGTTTTTTCTTTATTATTCGCGATACCTTTTGACTTTTTCGTAGCACTCAAGTATCTCATCTCTCGACATATGGCAGCCGTCAAGATAGGCCGCAATGAAATCACCGAGCGAAGAGGAGAAATATTCATCAACCGTATCCGCCGCAATTTTATGATAATAGTCTTTTTCATCCATCATCGCGGCGATGTTTCCCCCTCCGTTTACGGTGTACCCTTTTTCGCAGAGATTTTTCAGAATCGTATAAACCGTTGACTTCTTCCATCCGAATTTTTCCAGACATATTTTTACCAGATAACCCGATTTCAGCGGTTCGTTTTCCCAGATAACCCTCAGCATTTTAAGTTCCGACGGGCTGATATCCTTTAATTTCATTGATTTCCTCCGGATTGCCGCATTTTTGGTCTATAATGAATAGACCGTTTTGGTCTATAGTCAATAGACTCAATGCGGATTTTTCCCGTTTTTATGTCATTTCGGCAAAAGCCGGGCATTTTTTGCAGTAAATCAGGCATTCCCCTGCAAAAAATATTCACGCCGGTTTTTCACATTTATTTCTGTTTTGACATCATTTTCGGCGGTAAAGTGAAAATCTTTACGATTTTTAATGCTTATTTGGAATTTTGCGGCGAAGTTGTTCACATTTTTCACCGTGTTTTTCACATTTGAAAGGTGACTGACTTTACAAAAAGTGTATGACAAGTACAATTGCTTTACACACTGGCGATATACACCGGAATGCATAGCCGGCATCTCAATTTCGTTTTTTTGCATTTTTGCCTTCAAAAACACATTTTCCTTTTGCAAAAACAGAAATAATCTCATTCATTTCGCCGTTCAGGATGATAAAATCGGCATACTTCCCTGCTTTTATGCTTCCGGTTTCATTATCGGCTCCGATTACCCTCGCTGGATTTATTGAAAGACTTCTTATAACCTGTTCCTGCGGTATTCCGAAGGATATAAGATTGCGGAATTCTTCAAACAGGTCCGTAACGGAACCCGCAAGAGTACCGTCGGGGAGTCTTGCATCGCCCTTCTTGATTACAGCCTGCCCGCCCAGGTAGTATTCTCCGTCGGGCAAACCCGATGCCATCATGGCATCGCTGATGACCGCGGTTCTGTCACGGCCGAGAGCTCTGAAAGCGGTCCTTAGAGTTGCTGGGGCAATGTGTATACCGTCACATATAAGCTCACATGTCACTCCGGGCGAGTCAAAAGCGGCCCCCACAAGACCGGGCTCTCTTGATCCGAACTGTGTCATAGCGTTGAAAAGATGGGTAACATGGGTTATTCCGTAATCAAACGCCCTCATCGCAGTATCGTAATCCGCCGCCGTGTGAGCTGCCGAAACCGTGCAGACACGGGATACCTCACGGATAAACTCCTGCGCGCCCGGAAGCTCCGGCGCTATATCGCAGATTCTCACGCGGCATATTGAATTAAGCTCATAAAACAGATTTATATCGGGGAGCCTTATGTTTCTGCCGTCCTGAGCTCCTTTTTTGGCTGCAGAGATAAAAGGGCCCTCCATATTAATACCATGTATATATGCACCTTTTTCCGCTCCGGTTGAGGCGGATATAATACGAAATGCCTGTTTCAGGCTTTCGGGTGCAAGTGTCATCGTGGCAGGGCAGAATGAAGTTACGCCGCGTGAAGCGAGATATTCGCTCATCCTGAGCACGCTGTCCTCCCTGAGGTCTGTACAGTCCGCTCCGCAGCATCCGTGTATATGAATATCAATGAACCCGGGGATAATGACAAGTCCGGTGCAGTCATACTCTTCTCCGGCTGTTTCGGCCGTTTGCGAAAATCTGCCGCCCTCAATTATCAAATTTTTATTTATGAATTTAAAACTGTCATCGCAGACAC
>CADBOL010000271.1 GCA_902796295.1 Oscillospiraceae bacterium | reverse complement strand
TTTTATTTACTTGTATATTCTCTTTTAATCTGCTATTATATATGTATATTATTTTAAAGGAGAGATAACCCCATGAAAAAAATAGCCGCGATATTATTATGTATGCTTTTAGCTTTATCATTTGCATCGTGCGGCTCAGATAAAGAGCCGGCAACCACCGTATCCGAAACCCAAAGCGAAACAGTAACCGAAACGACAAAGGAAACAGAAACTTCAGCCGCAACACCCGAACAGCCGGCAACCGAAACGACAGCAGCCACGGAAGCGACAACCGAAACCACCACCGAAACCACCACGGAAACAACTACCGAAACTACAACGGAAACTACCACCGAGACGACAACGACTAAAAAAGAGACAACGACTGAGAAGAAGACGACAACAGAAACAACAAAGCCCGAGGTTACCGCTCCGACATCAAAGGCAGATATAGTCGAGCTGTATAACTCCGCCACTCAGAAAGCCGCCTCATCAAAGCCCGGTTATACCAAGACCAAAAACACGGCTCTTCAGAATCTTCAGATGGGCGCTCTCGGCAATATCGGCGCCGTTCGCGGCGCAGTAGGCGATTTCCTCGGCGAAGGCAAGACAACCGTCAACAATCCAAAGGGGAAATTTGACGGCGAATCACTCGTTGTCAGCAAACTCTCGGCAAACGACGTCACCTCGGCCACCTGCACTCTTTCGGCAGATAAAAAATACTATGATGTCACGATAACCGTAAAGAATGAAACCAATCCTCTCAAATCAAGCAGCGCTCTCGGAAGATTCACAAAGGATTATAAAGACGTGAATGAAATCAGGAAGGGCCTTGACGAGGGCGGCGCCAAAGTTGAGGGAATCACTGTCAACACAACAAAGGCGGTCATCACTGCGAGAATCAATGTCAGCGACAACACCTTCGTTTCGCTGAAACATACAATGAGGATGCACGCGGTCATGACAAATATCAAATACTCAATAGCTAAAGTCTCCCGGGCGACAACAGACTGCAATATTGATGTGGAATACTCTTCATTCAAATATTGAGAGGGATAATAAATGCTTTATAAAAAGAATTCGGAAAAAGAGCTCAGCCGTGAGCTCTTCAGAAATCCGACATGCGAATACAGAGGCACCCCTTTCTGGGCGTGGAACAGTTATCTCGAAAAGGATGAGCTGAGCCGCCAGATAGATGTATTCAAAGAAATGGGTCTGGGCGGATTTCACATGCATGTGCGCACAGGTCTCGAAAACGAGTATATGGGCAGTGAATATCTGGAGCTCACAGATTCCTGTGTTGAGAAGGCAAAGAGCGAAGAAATGCTCGCCTGGCTCTATGACGAAGACAGGTGGCCATCGGGCGGAGCCGGCGGAATTGTAACAAAAGATCATAAATACAGGCAGAGATATATCACCTTCACCGCCGACTGTGAAAAAACGGTTAATGAATACAGGAAAAACGGCGGCTCATATGATGAGGATGATATAAGACTCCTCGCCTGCTATGATATCGTGCTTGACGGAGACGGATATCTTGTATCTCAGCAGAGAGTTGATAAAGATGCTCCCGTAAAGGGAACAAAATGGTATCTGCTCCGCTTTGTCGAACCGGACAATACCTGGCACAACAACCAGGCTTACCTTGACACGCTCAATCCCGAAGCGGTAAAAAAATTCATCGAGGTCACCCACGAAAAATACTATGAGAAATCCGGCAGGGAATTCGGCAAAACCATACCCGCTATCTTCACCGATGAGCCCCAGGTCAGCAGGAAGCAGAAGCTGACGAACTCAACCGATACGAATGTCGAAATAGAAATGCCGTGGACCGACAGACTCCCGGATGTTTATCTGGAGAAATACGGCTGCGATGTGTTTGAGCATCTGCCCGAAATAATATGGCAGCTTCCCGATAACAATCCTTCTCCTCACAGGTATTACTATCACGAGATAATTACCGAGCTTTTTGCAGGCGCTTTTTCGCAGCAGATAGGCGCATGGTGCGATGAGCACGGTATAGCCCTGACCGGCCACATGATGGAGGAATGCTCTCTCGAGAGCCAGACTCACTCCGTGGGAGAAGCAATGCGTTCATACCCGGGTTTCGGGATTCCCGGCATAGACCTTCTCTGCAATTCAAGAGAATTCACAACAGCAAAACAGTGTCAGTCGGCGGTGCATCAATACGGCAAGGAGGGCATGCTCTCCGAGCTCTACGGTGTCACGGGGTGGGACTGTGATTTCAGGATTTACAAGTATTCCGGAGACTGGCAGGCGGCGCTCGGCGTTACTGTCAGGGTTCCTCACCTTAGCTGGTACGCTATGAAGGGAGAGGCAAAGAGAGATTATCCCGCCTCAATCAGCTATCAGTCACCCTGGTGCAAAAAATATAATCTTATAGAAGACCATTTCGCCCGCCTCAATACCGCTCTCACACGCGGTAAACCCGTTGTCAGAGTCGGCGTCATTCATCCCGTTGAAAGCTTCTGGCTCGAATACGGACCGAATGACAAGACCGAAATCGCGAGAACAAAGCTTGAGGAGCAGTTTTTCTCGGTTACAGACTGGCTTCTTGAGGGATCGATAGATTTTGATTTCATATCCGAAGCACTGCTGCCCTCTCTCAATGATAAAGCGGGCGCTCCGCTTAAAGTCGGAGAGATGGAGTATGACGCGGTAGTTGTGCCCGGCTGTGAAACACTCAGAAAAACCACGATTGAAAAACTCGGCGCATTCAGAAACGCAGGCGGTAAACTCATTTTTATGGGTACAGCACCCGGATTTGTTGACGCCGTACCTTCCGAGGAAGCAAAAAATCTGTTTGAAATAAGCGATAAAATCGGATTTACAAGAGGAGAGCTTCTGCGCACTCTTGAGGATTACCGCACTCTCACAATAAGAAACGCAGACGGCACTCTCTCATATGATCATTTTTATCAGCTCAGAGAAGACGGAGACTGCAGATGGCTCTTCATCTGTAAAAACAATGAACCCTTCAACAAGGATATTTCAAGATTCAAAGATATAGCCGTAACTGTAAAAGGCGAATATATCTGTGAGCTCTGGGATACTCAGACGGGTGAAGTCACAAGCGCCGATGTTTCATACTCCGGCGGCAATACGGTTATAAAATACCGTCTCTATGATTATAACTCCCTTCTTTTCAGACTTGCTCCCGGCAAAAAAGAAACAAAGACGCTCTGCGAAAATATCGATACGGATAACGCGGAATATATCGAAGAATGCGATTCTTTTGAGCTGAGCGAAGAAAATGTATTTGTGCTCGATACGGCCGAATTCTCTGTTGACGGCGGAGAATTCAGAGCGAAAGAGGAGATACTCCGTCTCGACAATATCGCACGCGAGGAAACAGGTCTTCGCAAAAGAGGCGGTGCGATAGTTCAGCCCTGGGCGGTAGGAGAGGTCAAGTCGGAGCACTCACTCACGCTCAGATTCACTTTCGAAAGCGAAATCGAATACAGCGGAGCTTCTCTTGCACTTGAGGACCCGGATAAGGCTCAGATCCTCTTTAACGGTGAAAAAGTTGATAACACAGTCACCGGAAATTATATCGACATAAAGATATTCAGGGTAAATCTACCCGTAATAAGAAAAGGCACAAACACTTTGACCGTGACTCTTCCTCTCGGTGAGAGAACAAACACGGAAAATATGTTTATACTCGGCAGATTCGGTGTTAAGATATCCGGCAGAAAAGCCGTAATAACCAGCTATCCCGAAAAAATCTGCTTCGGCGATCTTACATCTCAGGGATTCCCCTTCTACGGCGGAAACGTGACTTACAGATTCAAAGCAAAGCCCGTAAACGGAAAGCTTATAATCGCCGCCAATCATTACAGAGGCGCTCTGATAGATGTCAGAGTTGACGGCAGAGATGCAGGCAGCATAATCTATCCGCCTTATACTCTGCATGTTGAAACCGCCGATGACAGTGAAAAAGACGTTGAAATGACACTCTATATCCACAGATACAATACTTTCGGCCCGATACATCTCTCCGATACCGCGTTCAGCTGGCACGGACCGAACGCCTGGAGGACCGAGGGTGACTGCTGGAGCTATGAGTATAAACTGAGACCGACGGGAATCCTGACAGCTCCGAGAATCTGCAATACGGTAAATACAAATAAATGAAAAAAACGGTAATCGGTATTCTCGCTCATGTTGACGCGGGAAAAACCACTCTTGCGGAATCAATACTATATCTTTCGGGCGCACTGCGCTCACAGGGCAGGGTCGACACGGGCGACACTGCCCTTGATACCGATTACCTTGAAAAAGAGAGAGGCATTACGATTTTTTCTTCTCAGGCCGTTTTTACGAGAAACGATGTTGAGTTCACTCTCCTGGATACACCGGGTCACGTGGATTTCAGCTGCGAGACCGAAAGAACCCTGAGAGTCTGCGATATGGCCGTGATTGTAATAAGCGGCATAGACGGAGTGCAGTCTCACACAAAGACGCTCTGGAATCTGCTGAAGCTCTATAACATCCCCGCTTTTATTTTCGTGACAAAGATGGATTACGCGAGAAAGAGCGAGGATGAAATACTGGGCGGGCTCAGCTCCGAGCTCTCTGATTCAATAGTCAATTTCAATGATTTCTCATCAACCGTCACAAAAGAAAGAATCGCCGTCACCTCGGAAGGCCTGCTTGAGACTTACCTCGCCGGCGGGGAATTTGACAGGGATGAAATATCGGATCTAATTTATATGAGAAAGATATTCCCCTGCTATTTCGGCTCGGGTCTTAAAAACGAGGGCGTTGATTTCTTCCTCGACGATATCTGCAAATATATCAAAGAGAAGACCTATCCTGATATACAGGGCGCGAGAGTATTCAAGATAACCCACGATAAAGAGGTCCGCCTTGCTCATGTAAAAGTGACGGGCGGATGTCTGCGCGTAAAAGACACGGTTTCATCGGGAAACCGCACAGCCAAAATCAACAGGATAAGAATATACACAGGATCAAAATATGTCACGGCCGAGGAAGCGCGGGCGGGCGAAATCTGCGCGCTCGAAGGCCTTGATTTCATTCAGAGCGGCGACGGAATCGGCTTTGAGGAGGAATCCGACGGCAATGTGCTCGAGCCTGTGATGAAATTCAAAATAACCCTGCCCGAAGACTGCGAGCCCGAGACATTCCTGCCGAAGCTCAGGATTCTTGAGGAGGAGGAGCCCTCGCTCAGAGTTGAGTGGAATTCATTCCTGCGGCAGATACAGGTCGGCCTGATGGGAAAAATCCAGGCCGAAATACTGAAATCCGTTATCGCGGAGAGATTCGGCATCGACATCACCGTTGACAGCGGTATGGTGCAGTATAAAGAAACAATTAAAGACACCGTTGAGGGTGTCGGCCACTATGAGCCACTGAGGCATTACGCCGAGGTCCATGTGCTTATAGAGCCGATGCCGAGAGGCAGCGGACTTGTCTTTTCAACAAGATGCGGGGAAGACACGCTCGACAGAAACTGGCAGAGACTCATTCTCACACATCTCGCCGAGAAAGAACACACCGGAGTGCTCACGGGCTCTCCCCTCACAGACGCGAAAATAGTGCTCGCCGCAGGCAGAGCCCACCTGAAACACACGGAGGGCGGAGATTTCAGGCAGGCGACTTACAGAGCCGTAAGGCAGGGGCTTATGAAGGCAGAGAGCATATTGCTCGAGCCCTGGTACAGCTTTTCGCTGACCGTGCCCTATGACCAGCTCGGCAGAGCCATAAACGATATAAGATACAGAGGCGGCAGCTTTGACACACCCGGAGAGAGCGGAGACATGGCCGTGATAAGGGGTAAAGCGCCTGTCGCGACATTCGCCGACTACGCCTCGGAGGTTGCCGGCTACACATCCGGCAGGGGTACTCTCATGTGCCTGCCCGCAGGTTACGATATCTGCCACAACAGCGAAGAAGTAATAGAATCAATAGGTTACAATCCCGAACGCGATATTGAGAACACTCCCGATTCGGTATTCTGCGCGCACGGCGCCGGCTTCAATGTAAAGTGGAGCGATGTGCCGAATTACATGCACCTTGAAAGCTGTCTCAAAAAAGGTAAGGAATACCGCCCCGCTGTCAATCACAGAAATCTTGTCATTGACGACAAGGAGCTTAAGGCCATTATGGAGCGGGAATTCGGCAAGGTCAGATATGACCTTTACAGGCCGGAGAGAAACCATATTAAGCCAAAGGATGACAAAGAGGTCGAGCTCAATGAGCGCGACAGATGGGTCATAGTCGACGGCTACAACGTGATATTCGCCTGGGACGATTTAAAGGAGATAGCGGAGTATTCGCTTGAGAAGGCCAGAGAAAAGCTGATGGATATCCTCTGCAACTACTCGGCTTTCACCAAAATAAATGTAATGCTTGTGTTTGACGCCTACAAAGTCAGGGGCGGCGCGGGCGAAAGATTTGACTACAACAACATCCACGTTGTCTATACAAAAGAGCGTGAGCTCGGTGATGTCTATATTGAGAGAATCGTCAGGGAAATAGGCAAAAACAGCAAGGTGACCGTCATCTCATCGGACGGGCTCATCCAGCTCTCCGCGGTCAGATTCGGAGTGCTCCGTCAGTCGGCAAGGGAGTTTGAGAATGAGGTTGATGAGATAAGCGAGAAGATAAGCGAGTTTATTGAAAGCCTTAAGCAATAATGCGGAATGCGGAATTAATGTGCAATTAGCAATGTGCAATTGTTAATTAGTAATTAGTAATTAATGGTCGCACGCAAGCGCGCTCCGGATTATTATAATGTGTAATTAGCAATGTGCAATGTGCAATTGAGAATTAATAATTAATAATTGATAATTGATAATTCAGGGTC
>CADBOL010000270.1 GCA_902796295.1 Oscillospiraceae bacterium | reverse complement strand
TTGGCGGGAGCAATCTCAGCTGCGAAAGCAGCAACGGATACGGTGAAGATTGCCGCAAGTGTAAGCATTATTGCTATAACAATTGAAACTGACTTTTTCATGAATAATTTCTTCCTTTCAACTCTGATTGTTTTGCTTATATGTGTTACAAACCGAATATATTTTAATGTCAAAAAGCCATTTTGTCAAGAAAAACTTATTCGGGTCTGTTTTTCCGGCTTTTCCGGAGCGGTAAAAATCAACAAAAAGGCAGGCCGGCGGATAATAATATCCGGTGCCACCCGGCCCTGCCCTTCTGAGGCGTAAACGCCTCATCTGCCGTTCTTTAAGCCCCCTGATTTAATGCAAATCTATTTATTGAATATTTCCGAAACCGATACGGCAGTAACACGGTTTGAGGAAACCACATAAAATGTGTCACCTGAGATGAGACAGATTTCTCTGCCGGTTCCGTTATAGAGATAAGGAGTGGGATATGCCGAGAATGAGCCACCGCCGTCAACGGAGAAGAAGAGGTATCCTTTTGATCCGTTAATCGTTACGGGCACTGCGCATACTCCGCTGCCCGAGACGAGCATATCTCTGCCCGTGTCGGAGGTGATTGCGTTTCTGTCAAGGCTGAATGAAATAACGTTGCCGCCTTTGTTTACTACGGTCCAGGTTGCCTTTCCGCGTGAGTCGGGCGCGCTCTCGGAGATGAGAAGAGTATCGGATTCAAAAATCTTGCTTCCTGCGTTGAACGCTCCCGCGGCTGACGAAACGGTTATTTCACCTGTGCTCTTATATGTGACAGTATACATGCCGTCATTGCCTGTGAATACGATGCGCCCGTCAAGGCAGTAAATGTTTTTGACCTCTCCCGGATAGAATCCCTCTGCCGTGGCGAATTCACCCTCGCCCGGTCTAATGAGAACGAGATCCGAATTTCTGCCTGCGGGTAATACCGCGGCGATAACTCCGTCATTCATAACGCCCATCTTTGAAACAGGTGCCGGTACGGAATGTTTCTCGGCGAGAGTCAGAGCGTTTCCGTCAAGTGTCAGTTTGCAGACAACACCGATTGTGCCATTATTTTCTGGATCGATCGAAACACATGATGCGGTGAGAGCGGAGTGGCTGAATGTGAAATTCTCAAGCTCTCCGTGAACCTTTGCCCTGACAAAATCAGAGTTCAGATTATCTGCGTCTGTAACGGAAATCAGAGTGTAGTAAGGTGAAATCGTGTTGATTTCTATATCTCCTTCAATATCTCCCGCTTTGCCGTTTACGGTGAAGTCGGGCGGAGAACCGTTGGTCCTTGTTACAAGGCAGATTTTCCCTCCGCTGAATGAGAGATATTCATAAGCGCCCTTCTGATAATACTCGCGTACGAGAGCGGGCGCGGTCTTGTTTGAAACATCAAAGAATTTGAGCAGAACTCCCGAATTGCGGTTTTTGTATATCGCAGTGAGAATGTTGTTCTGAACCGAGAGCTCGTCGCATCTGTCGCCTATTCCTATGGGATTGTCAATCACTCTATCAAGAGTGGAGAGAGAAACAATATCAACGAAATACCCTGAATCGATTCTGATGCATCTGTAAATATAACTGCCGTCGGATACGGCAAATTCCGTGTCATACAAAACCGCCTGGGCGCCTGCCGAAACCGATACCGGAACGGACTGCTCGGAAATCAGAGTTGTGGGCTCGGGATCGTTTTCCTGCCCGCTCTCCTGCTTTCCGGTTCCCTGATTCTGATTTTTATCGACGGGAGCTGTACCTGCGGAGTATGCCTTCGGTGTCTTCTTTTTATTTACTTCATTAATTATATGATACTCGATTTTTTCGGGAGACATCTCTCCGCCGGAGAGATTATTCTGCTCCGTGAGAACCGAAATCTCTTTTCTTGCATTATAGAGAAGCGCAGTCATTACCACAAGCACAAGCGCGGCGGCAACGGAAATTATGCTCTTCACCATTGCCATTGCTCTCTCGGTCTGCTTTTTCTCTCTGCTGACCGTATCAAGAGAAACAACGTTTGACTTTTCGCTTCTCTGATTCGCCTTGAGCATTGCGGTGATGCTTTCCGTACTCAGAGATTGGGGCAGCTCGGTTTTCGCGGATTCTCTGCGGAATTCTCTGTTGATTTTTTCAAGGATTATTTTTTCTCTGTTATCCATTTACGACGCTCCCCCTTTCTTCAAGTCTGTTTTTGAGCTTTGCGAGAGCTCTTGAGTATTTGGAACGTACGGTTGCGTGGGAAATACCGAGTGTTTCGCTTATTTCGAGGCTGCCGATACCGGATACGGCTCTCATCATTACAATCTGTCTCTCATCCGGCGACAAAACAGACAGCGCATGTTCAAGCTCCATGTTGAGCTCAACCTGCTCCATCCATCCCGAATCGCCTTCAAGCATATCTGCCTGCTCCGTAAGCGGAAGCTCATTGTTGATTTCTCTGTAATGCTTTCTGCACATCACATTGAGAATCTTGAAGAGCCAGCCCTTGAATGATTCCGGCTTGCGCAGACCGGGCAGGTTTTTGAACGCTTCAAGCACTGTATCCATTACGGCATCCTCAGCGGAATCGGGATTGCCGACAACTATACACGCGTAGCGATACATTTCATTTTTATAGATTGAGTAGAGCTCGCCGAACGCGTCGGCGTCCCCCTTTTGCGCGGCAATTACGTAATCACGAATCTCTGCGCTCAATTTTACTCCCCACTTTCAGCCATTCACCTATCAGTGTGAATTTTTTCGGGTTTTGTTGCAATGTTTGCAAAAATTTTTTTATTTTTTTAAAAAAGTATTGTTTTGACGGCTCTGTTACTGTATAATAAACGCATTGTTATACTGTGGTCGTATGACCATTTCGAAAGGTGTGGTATAATGCTCGGCAAGTATGTCAGAGTAAGGGTCACCTGCCCTATCCACTCCGTAAACAGTCAATTCGGGTTTACATATCAGCTGAATTACGGCTTGATTGAAGGTAAAAAAAGATTTGATAGCGTAAAATACGGAGCATTTATTATGGGAATAGACCATCCGGTCAGGACTTTTGACGGAAGAGTAATCGCTTACGTCGAGCCGGCAGACGACTCAAAGCCGTTTTATGTGGTCGCTCCCAAGAGCATGAAATTCATTTTAAATCAGATTGAAGATGCCGTTGCTTTTGCACCGGGCTGTAAAGAATGCAGAATAAGCTGCCTTTATGAACGCTCCTGCGGAGCGATAGTCTACCGCTTCATAAACGGCGGCATAAGATATCTTCTTATCAAAAACAGGCGCTCGTCAAACTGGGGCTTCCCCAAAGGTCACGTCGAGAGAGGCGAAACAAACGAGCAGACCGCAATACGCGAGGTTCTCGAAGAGACGGGCATACATATCAAAATCCTGCCCGGATTCGCCCACAAAGCCGAGTATACCATACACGGCAATGTCGAAAAAAGCGTGACTATTTATCTTGCGAAAACAGACGATGTCCAGACAGTCATACAGCGCGAGGAGATAGAAGATTATGTCTGGCTCGATTTTGACAAAGCGATGGATACCCTTAAATTCATCAATGACAAGAATATCCTCAAAAGCGCGAGAGAATATCTCATAAGCGCCGGCATCGCCGCTGATAATAACGGCTGAATATAACCCGTCATGCCTTCGGATTCCGAATACGGCATGGCGGGTTTTATAATCCGTATCTGCATCGGGCAGCCGCGCCCTAAGCTGCTTCATATGTTTCGGGGGCTTCGGTAACAGTCTGAGTTTCCGGCGGTACCGTCGGCTCGGGCACTGTCGGCAGGTCGGTAACTTCTTGCGGTTCGGTTATCGGCTCGACGAATTCCGTCGTGGACTCAACGTCGGCCTCTGATGGAAAAAAACGCGATGTCTCTCCTCCGTTTCCCCCGTTATTTGCCTGTGTGGTTCTGTCAAGTCTTGACGACCATTTTTCGCGCAGACCGGTCGTTGATTCTCCGTAAATATTTGTTCCCGACCGTGTCCAGGGAGAAGTCCACCTGTTGGTTGAGTCATAATTATTTGTGGTGCCGTAGCGGTATGAGTAATATCCTCTCGTCGTTCCGCCGTAATAGGATGAGGTAGGAGCCGTGCCGTTTGCCATATCGACCGGCGAAATGTGATCATCGCCCAGCTCGATATTGGTGTTGCCGTACATGGCGAGCTGAACCTCGCGCGCGGCAAGCGTATAATCGACAATCCAGACAAACACATAGCCGGAGTTGGTGCCGAAATTGTTGACAGCAGTCCTTGAATCCTCGCCGGGCTCGACTATGCCCTCTATCTCGTAATTCTGCCAGCCGCCGCTGAGTGCCTGTGTGCCGAGCGACACTATCTCGCTGGTCCTGTAATTTGTGGTGATATACGGCAGGAAGGTTTCAATAAGATTGTTTATATCGCTTATTGAGGATGCCTTGACCTTTTTTATGGCGGCGGAAATAACATTCCTCTGCCTGCGGGTCCTCTCAATATCGCTGTCAAGTTTTCTTATCCTCGCGTAAATAAGCGCCCTCTCTCCGTTGAGGTGAACGCTCTCGCCCGCGGTGAATCCCTTGGGCTGGGTGGTGCGGTTCATGAAATCCGCCTCCGCCTCGGTTATCGGCACATCAATACCGCCGAGGAGATTAATAACCTTTGCGAAGGATTTGAAATTGACCGAAACATAGTGGTCAATCTTTATCTTGAAATCATTTGAAAGCACTTCCATCAGCTTTGAGGCGCCGCCCCAGGCGTAAGCCGCGTTGATTTTGTCATATCTGTCTTCACCGTTTATATTCATATAAGTATATGAATCGCGCATTACGGAGCAGAGAGTGATTTTTTTGGTCTTTGTGTTGATTGAGGCAATCATCATCGTATCCGAGCGCAGGAAAGTCTCATCCTCGTTGCCGTCTGCGCCGATGAGAAGCACATTGATTACATTTTTGCTGTAAAGCTGATCGCCGCCGTTGGTCGCCCAGCTTTTGGCGTATTCCTTGATTGAGGAAGCCCCCACATCGGATATGGAAGCAAATGAAAGATTTTCATCAACCTCGTAATCATCCACAAAGGTGGCGTCGGGGTTGCCTGTGTTGCCCGGCTCATACTTTATGAGATTGAGCAGTTTTCTGAGATATGCGCTGCCCATTGCGAGCACGATAAGACACAGGCATATCACAATGCCTATAATCGCTTTGAGATTGCGCCTGTGATTTCTTACGAAAAATATTTTGATTTTTTCGAGGAAGTATGTTACAGACTCTTTGAAGCCGGAAGGCTTGCTGGAGCTGGATATGTCCTCGTATTTCTCTTTCTTAGACATATAAACTCCCGTAAAATGCGGAATGTGAATCCGGTTTGCCGGAAACGTGTTACACTGACAGGCAGGCAGAGAAACCTCTCCCTGTTTTTGCCATTATAACACAATTATATAAAAATGTATATTAAAAAGTTGACAATTATTTTTTAACAAATTGGGTATTACCTCAGAATCTCTCCGGTCGCGGTGTTTATTACCGACTGATAGACCGCAACCATAGATGAAGAGATAAATTTGTCAAGATGCATCGAGCCGAAGAACCAGCGCCTGTAAGTGCAGGCGTTGGAGAGCTCTTCAAGATAGGTGTTCAGCCCGTTCACAGCGGCTGATTCCTCATCCTTGAGACAAAGGAAGCTCTTGACTTTAACCGGCGGCTCGTGAGTAAAGATATAGTCAATCTTGCAGTTGAGCGCCTCGAGCTTGTTTGCGCCTTCAATCATCTCATCACGGGTCGGGAACTCATCCTTTGACCAGGCGTTCTCTTCAAATCTTATGTCGATATCGGGGCTCTCGCCGCCGCCCATGGTGAAATAGGTAATATTGTCAATCTTGAAAACCTGACCTCTCATAAGGTGATAGATATTATCCTCGACCTTATGAACTTTGCCGCCCTGCCATACGGTTTCGGGCAGTGAATTGAGCTTTTCAAAATTTTCGTGAGTGCCGTCTATGAAACAGACGGTGAATTTTTTCTTCGCGATTTTTTTGAGATTCTTCTGTTCCTGTCTGCTGTTATCCCAGATAAATCCGAAATCTCCGCAGACGACAAGAACATCTCCCTTTTTGAGCTGTCTGAGCGCGGGGTCGTCAAATCTCGAAATATCCCCGTGCATATCTCCGGTAACATATACCATGGCAATTCTCCGTTATCTTCCCAGTATTGCGCCGAGCAGGCCGTATGAAAGAACCGACATTATCAGGTCCGCTATGAGAACTCCGAGGGCGATTATGGGAAGTGATTTTTTCAATCTTATATCGAGTAAGTCGGCAAGCAGTGCGCCCGTCCATCCGCCTGTGCCCGGCAGAGGAACCGCAACAAAAAGCAGTAATCCCCACTGCTTGAATTTCAGCACCTTTTCGCTCTTTTTCATCGAGCGTTTCTCAATCCCGTCCACAAGCTTCGCGAGTTTTTCGCTTTTTCTCATAAGAGCGAAAATCCTGCGGATAAAAAGCAGAATAAACGGAATAGGAAGAATATTACCGGCGTAGCAGATGAAGAAGGCTTTTACAAGCTCCACATCAAGCAGCTTTGCCGCTATCATTCCGCCCCTCAGCTCGAGAATCGGAAAGAGAGATATTATAAAGATTATAAGCTCACGCGGCACTTTTCCCTGAAAGAATTCCACAAGAGCGCCCGTAACAGTTTCTATCAATCCGATCACCGGCTTTCCGCTTTTGATTTGCAGATAACTGCAAAGCTCAGAACGCGTTTTTAATATAGTTTATTTTCACGGCTTTGCTGTCGCTGCCGAGATATACCTCGCAGACATCAAATCTCGTATCGTTTTCGAGTTTTGAATATGCTATGAAGCTCTGCGCGGCAAGGCGGATCCTTTCCTGCTTTCCCTCATCGACCGCCTCCATAGGGCGGGTAAGAGTACCTTCATCTCTCGTCTTGACCTCAACAAAGCAGAGTGTGTCGCCCTGCATGGCGACAATATCAATCTCACCGAATCTGCACGAGTAACCGGATGTGATTATCCTGCAGCCGTTATCCCTGAGGTATCTCGCGGTGTACAGCTCACCCCATACGCCTGTTTTATTCTTAATCATAATCAGATATGTTCATTGAGGTTTTTCAGGAATGACAGACGGTGGCAGTCCGAAATTCCGTATTTTTTTATCATCTCATAATGAAGTGCCGTGCCGTAGCCCTTATGCTTTGCAAACTGATATTCGGGCAGTTCTCTGTCAAGCTCATACATGTATCTGTCACGGCTTACCTTGGCGAGAATCGACGCCGCGGCTATTGAGGGACATCTGGCGTCGCCTTTTATGACCGTTTCGCCCGGTATGGCGAGAGGCGGCATGCGGTTGCCGTCAACGAGCGCGTAATCCGCCGGGTGACCGAGACCCTCAACCGCCCTTTTCATAGCAAGGTATGTGGCCTGAAGAATGTTTATTTCGTCTATCTCGCGTGCGCTTGCCGTGCCTACGGAATAAGCGAGCGCTTTTTCCTTTATTATATCAAAGAGAATTTCTCTCTTTTTTTCCGAAAGCTTTTTTGAATCATCAAGCCCGTCTATGACGAGCCCTTCGGGAAGGATGACCGCCGCGGCATATACGGGACCGGCGAGAGGCCCTCTGCCCGCCTCATCAATTCCGCATACGGAAACATATCCGTTTTCCCTTGCGGAAATCTCAAATCCGTAATCCATAATTACCTCAGAAACTCGCTGCTGATTCTTTCGCTGAGCAGCTTTTTAAGATATTTCACGCTGAAATCGGGTGTCCTCTTCCTGTCAACTCCGTGCACATCCGCAAGCTCATCCGTATATTCCGAAAGCTTATAAAGACGCACCTTTGAAGTGTTTATGCCGTAGTGGGTGACAACGCCCGAGAGAGAAACATTCTCAAGAGAAACGTCTCCCGACTGCGTGTTCCTGACCACTTCGAATTTCAGCATTCCGCCCAGAAGCAGCTCGCCCGTTTCCTGAGAGGAAACAAAATTCCCGAGGGAATAGGCAACAAGCGTCCTGCTCCCGTCGGTATTCTGAATATACTCAATCTCCTGCAGCTCATGGGGATTTGTGCCTATAACAACATCGGCACCCCATTCGCCGAGTTTCTTGGCAAGGGTACGCTGCGCCTGAGTCACCTCGCTGCCGTATTCATTTCCCCAGTGCGGGAATACAATCACAAAATCCGCCTGCTGCTTCGCCGATGTAACCGCCTCATATATCATATCCTCATAATCAGAAATCATAAGAAAGGCGCGGGAGTTTTCGGGAAGGGCGCGGTCTCTGTCCGGGTCGGTGAAAGCGACAAACGCGAGCCTTATTCCGTTAACTCTGCGGATAACGGGAGTTTTGGCATACTCTTTGTCTGTCACGGCGCCTATAACGCCGAGATTCTTTTCCTGCCTGAGATACTCAATCGTATTGACAAGACCCTGCTCGCCGTAATCGAGAGCGTGGTTTGTGGCAAGATTTACCATTCCGAAACCCGCTTTGACAAAGGCGTCCGCAAGCTCCGGAGGAGCGTTATAAAGCGGATATGTGCCCGTTACGGCGTGCTCCGACGAAATGACGGATTCATTGGTGATTACAGACAGGTCCGCTTCCTCAATCTCATCCGCGACGTTTTCATAAAGGAATGTGAAATCGTATCCGCCGGTGTTGCTCCTCGCCGCCGCCTGGCTGAGAATCTGATCGCTTATGAGGTTGTTGCCGACCGCGAGAATTGAGGCGCGCTCAAAAATCCCGTCCGCCGCTCCCTTTTTCTCCGGCTGTGTGTCTCTTGTAAAAAACAGAACCCCGAGGCAGACAACATCAAGAAAAAGTATGGCCGCGAGCATTATTGACATTATCCTGCGCATCGAAGTTCACTTCCGTTCTCCGGCTGAAAGCCGTTATTTATCGAGTGTTATTTTACCGAGTCTGCCGTCTCTGTATTCATCGAGAAGCATCACGGCGCATCTCTCGGTGTCATATTCGCCGCCTCTGAGGAGCATTCCCCTCTTTGCGGCTATAAGCTCAAGTATTTCATAGGGCTCCATATCTTCAAAACCCTCTATTTTATATCTTTCGGAAAGGTTTCCGGGGTAGCTGTCACGCATAACGGCAAGCAGCCGTACGGCTATTTCCTGTATATCCAGGATTTCATCCTTGACCGAGCCGATGAATGAAAGCTTGAATCCGACCTCGGGGTCCTCAAATTTCGGCCATAGCACTCCGGGAGTGTCGAGCAGCTCTATTCCCTGCCCGATTGAAAACCACTGATTTCCTCTCGTTACGCCGGGCTTGTCGGCAACCTTTGCGCGGTTTTTACCCGCCATCCTGTTTATGAAAGAGGATTTGCCGGTATTGGGAATCCCAACAACCATCACGCGCAGGGTTTTTCCGCCCATTCCTCTCTCTGTATTCGCCTTGATTTTATCTTTGAGCAGATCCCTGACGGCGTCGCCGAATTTTTCGAGCCCCTTTCCGGATCTGCAGTCAACGGGAAGCGCTTTGATGCCGCTTTCGCCGAATCTTTTTATCCTGAGAGCCGTTGCGCTGTCATCCGCGAGATCGCATTTATTCAGAAGAATAATTCTCGGCTTTCCGCCGACTATCTCATCGATTTCGGGGTTCCTGCTGCTCTCGGGAAGCCTTGCGTCAACTATTTCGCAAACGGCATCCACAAGCGGCAGGCTCTCTTTGATAAGCCGCCTGGTTTTCGCCATATGGCCGGGAAACCATTGAACCGTCATTTTTTCATTCATTGTTTAACCTATTTTGAACTGACCGAAAGGCGCGATTCTGAAAAGAGCCTTGCCCATGATATAATCTTCTCTTATCAGGCCTACCCTGTAATCACGGCTGTCGGTGGAAGCGTTTCTGTTATCTCCCATGACGAATACATAATCCTCGGGAACAGTCAGGGGAGCAAACGACTCCCTGTCGTGAGTGAGTTCGTTTACATAGGGCTCATCGAGCGCTTCGCCGTCAACATAAACTATTCCCTGATCAAAGTCTATATCAACCGACTGACCCTCAGTGGCGATAACCCTCTTTACAAGAGTTGACTCTATATAACTGAATGCGCTGGGCTGACATGTGACAACTATATCACCCTGCTTCGGCTCAATAACAAAGGCCGAGAGAATAATACGGTCCTTGTCATGTAGGGTGGGATACATTGACGAACCCTCAACGCCGACGGTCCTGAAGCAGAATATGAACGCGAGACCCACTATAATGGTGGCAAGAGAGACAATCGAAATGATGTCAAAAAAGATTGTGAACGGGGATTTTTTCTCTTTTTCGGCATTCTCCGCCGCCTGCTCCGTATCATTTATCTCTTTGGCGTTTTCGACCATTTCCCTGAAAGCCTCGCCGGCGGCTTCATCGGCGGTTTCCTCACCGGATTCAACGGCGTTTTCCGCCGCCTGTACG
>CADBOL010000269.1 GCA_902796295.1 Oscillospiraceae bacterium | reverse complement strand
CTATGTCAATTCGCGCCTTGCCTCCAAGGGAATTCCCGTTGCCTGCGAGGTTGATATTTACGGCGCTCTCTCCGAGTATATCGGCGCTTGCGTGACTGATGACGCGGTCACGCTGCTCGATATAAACAACTCGGTACCGAAATATATCTATGATGAGGAAATTGACGGCAGGTTCAATTATAAGCTTACCGATACATTCATGGGATTCCACTGCGGCAATACACCGAGCTGCAAGATGTGCAGCGGATGCGGTGTGAAATATCAGCTCATTCAGCACCGCCTGCTTGAGCCCGCAGGGAGCGAGCCCGATTTCACGAGGGGCACTCTTGAGGGAGATATAGCGGCGTCCGATATCACATTCTACCGCCTTCAGTGTGACAGCGAGGGCAGGCTCCGCTCATATATCGCTCAGGGCGAGGTGCTTCCCGTTGCGACAAGGTCATTCGGCGGTATAGGTGTTTTCGCAATCCCCGAAATGGGCAGATTCTACCGCCACGTTCTCATTCAGAAGAGATTCCCGCATCACGGCGCTGTCGCGTTTTCACACTGCGGCAGGGCGCTGTATGAAGTATTCAGGTATTTCGGTATTGAAGATATATCATACAACAAGCCCGCCGGCGATATGTACGAAAGCGAGAATCCGTGGGGTTAAATATGAAATATTACATAGGGCTTGATGTCGGCACCTCCGGCATGAAAGCCATGCTTATAAACGAAGACGGGATTGTAAAAATCGTATCGAGGGAATATCCTCTTTCATTCCCGCATCCCGGCTGGTCCGAGCAGAATCCCGACGACTGGTTTGAGGCGGGTATCTCCGCAATCGGGGAGCTTGTTTCGGATATCGATAAATCCGCCGTGAGAGCGATAAGCTTTTCCGGGCAGATGCACGGTCTCGTTATGCTCGGCTCCGGCGACAGCGTGCTCAGACCCGCGATTCTGTGGAATGACGGCAGGAGCGAAAACGAGGTGGATTACCTCAACAGCGAAATCGGAAAGGATTTCCTGCTCGACAATACCGGGAATATCGCTTTCGCGGGCTTTACGGCCCCCAAGCTTCTCTGGGTAAAAAACAATGAGCCCGGGATTTTTGCAAAGGCGGAAAAAATCTGTCTTCCGAAGGACTATGTTGCGTATAAGCTTTCGGGCGTGTTTGCGACCGATGTTTCGGATGCCGCCGGCACTCTGTATTTTGACACGGAGAAAAGGCGTTGGTCAAAGCCGATGCTCGACATTCTCGGCATTGACGAAGGTTATCTGCCTGCCGTATATGAGAGTAGCGAACCGGTCGGGACCCTGAAGCCGGAGCTCGCGCGGTCACTCGGTCTGAGCGACAGCGTAAAAATAGTGATAGGGGCCGGTGACAACGCCGCCTCCGCTATAGGCACGGCGACGCTTGCCGACGGGGAGTGCAATATTTCCCTCGGCACATCGGGCACCGTCTTTGTCTGCTCCGGTTCATATAACTGCGACAGGGAAAACGCGATTCACTCCTTCTGCTCCGCAAACGGCAGATATCATTATCTCGCCTGCACTCTGACCGCTGCGAGCTGTCAGAAATGGTGGGTTGAAGAAATTCTGAAAACAGGATACGATTCAGATTTATCCCCTTACAGATGCAAAAGCGATGTGATGTTTCTTCCCTATCTTATGGGTGAGCGCTCCCCCGTGAACGATACGGGAGTGAGGGGGCTTTTCACAAACCTCTCGATGAATACCGCGCGTGAGGAAATGACTCTTGCGGTGCTTGAGGGAGTTGCCTTTTCTCTCAGGCAGAATATTGAGATAATAAAATCTCTCGGAGTTGACATAAAAAAATCAAAGGTCTGCGGCGGCGGAGCCAGGAACAGATTCTGGCTGCAGATTCTTTCCGATGCGCTCGGCATAGAGCTCGAAATACCGGCTCTTGAGCACGGCGGAGTGCTGGGCGCCTGTGTTCTTGCCGCAAGGGGCGACGGCTGTGATATTCTGTTTGATGCCGTGACCGAGACAATAAAGCCCGATATTTCCGCAAAAGAATATTATGACAATAAATATGCAAAATACCTTAAACTCTATCCTCTTGCCCGGGAAATGAGTAAAGGATGACAACCAGGAGACAACAAATGAAAAAAGCAATTTCTGTTATTTTATCCGTTATAATCGTTATTTCGTTTACCGTACCCTGTTTCGCACAGGAAAGCGAAAAACCCACCTATCTTCTGCTCGGTGATTCCATAGCAAAAGGTTCGGGAATTCTGAATTCCGATGAAGCGTGTTTCGGAAGAATCGTCGCCGATACCAACGGTTATGATTACATAAACCGCGGCATAGACGGCTATACGACTGCCGACCTTGACTCTCTGCTTGACCGTCAGGATGTGATTTCGGATGTAAGGAAGGCGGACATTATCAGTATTTCGATAGGCGGAAACGATTTTCTGACCAAAAACGTTCTGAATCCTCTTCTGACGGCGATAACGCTGACCTTCGGAAACAGCGATCTGTGCCGCAGGACCGCAGACAGGAGTTACCCTCTGTTTTGCTCCGTGATAGAAAAAATCAAAGAAGCCAATCCGGATGCGGTTATACTTGTGCAGACCATCTATAATCCCAAATATCCCGTCTTCAGATATGCTCTCAACAAGGCGGTTCAGATTCTGAACGAAAACTACACGAAGTATCTTGAAGAGAATCCGGACGCGTTTGTGCTTGTTGATGTCTACAAGGCGCTCGAAAACGAGTCGTTCTATACCGCTCTTGATACAATTCATCCCAACGCAAAAGGGAATGTCCTGATTGCCAGAGAGATTTTAAAAACTCTTGTTTCGCTCGGACTCGGCACGGAAACCGAGCCGGTCGTATATCACCAGGGAGTAAGCGAAATCGCACTTCCGGTTTACTGGATTTATAAACTGCTTATCCGCTGACAGAGGTAAAACATGTACCCTGAAGAGCTCGAAAAGTATCTCCTCAAAGTTCAGAAGCCGGGGCGTTATGTCGGCGGCGAACTGAACAGCATTGTGAAAAACCGGGATGAGGTCGATATCAGCTATGCCTTCTGCTTCCCCGACAAATATGAGATAGGCATGTCTCACCTCGGGATGAAGATTATCTACTCGCTCGTAAACTCCAGAGATGACGCGCGGTGTGAGAGAGTCTTTGCTCCCGATACGGATATGGAAGAAATAATGAGGGAAAACGGTATTCCCCTTTACGCTCTTGAGAGCGGCGACCCGGTAAGGGATTTTGACATCATCGGCTTCACGATGCAGTATGAACTGAGCTATACAAACGTTCTCAACATGCTTGATCTCGCGGGTTTGCCTGTAAGGAGCGAAGAGAGGACGGATCTGACCCCGGTGGTTATCGCCGGGGGTACCTGTGTCTGCAATTCCGAGCCGATGGCGGATTTCTTTGATATTACTCTGCCCGGTGACGGTGAGGAGGTAACTAACGAGCTTATTGACCTGCTCAGGGAATATAAGGCAAAGGGAGCAACAAAAAAAGAGTTTCTGACTGCCGCCGCGCAGATACCGGGGGTATATGTTCCCTCTCTCTATGAGGTTGAATACAACCCGGACGGCACGGTGAAATCGGTCACGCCGGCCTGCGGCGCACCGGAAAAAATTGTGAAGCGCAATGTTGCCGATCTTGATAAGATGTTTGCTCCGGAGAGCTTTGTCGTGCCCTATCTCGAATGTGTTTTTGACAGGACGACCGTCGAGATTTTCAGGGGCTGTATCAGAGGATGCAGATTCTGTCAGGCGGGTTTTCTGACAAGACCTCTCAGGGAAAAATCGCCCGCCGAGGTCGAGAGACAGTGCCGCGCGATCTGTGACAGCAGCGGTTATGATGAAATATCTCTCTGCTCACTGAGCACGAGCGATTACAGGGGACTTGTCGAGCTGCTCGGCTCGATGCTCCCGTGGGCGGATGAAAACAAGATAAACGTTTCCCTGCCTTCGCTCAGAATAGACAATTTCCCGCGCGAGCTGATGGAAAAGCTCAGCACCGTCAGGCGCAGCGGTCTCACATTCGCGCCCGAGGCGGGCACACAGCGCCTGCGCGATGTAATAAACAAGAATATTTACGAAAAAGATATATTATCCACTGCCGCCATGGCGTTTGCCGGCGGCTGGACTGCCGTAAAGCTCTATTTTATGATAGGTCTTCCGACCGAAACAGATGAGGATATAGAGGGAATAGCAAATCTCGCTCAGGCGGTTGTTGATGAATTTTATCACTGTGAAAACAAGCCCAAGGGAAAGAGCGTGAATGTGAATATTTCTCTCGCGTCACTCGTACCGAAACCTTTTACGCCATTTCAGTGGGAGCCGCAGGACAGACCGGAAAAGCTCATTGAAAAGCAGGATTATCTGCTCTCCTGCATAAAGACGAGAAAAGTTCAGCTATCAAGACATGTGCCGTGGACGAGCTTTCTCGAGGGCGTCTTCGCAAGAGGAGATCGCCGCTTGTGCAGAGTCATTGAAACCGCCTGGAGAAAGGGCTGCCACTTTGACAGCTGGGAGGAGCATCTCGACAGGGAAAAGTGGATGCAGAGCTTTGAGGAATGCGGTATCGACCCGTATTTCTACACCGCGCGCAAGCGTGATCTGAACGAGGTTCTTCCCTGGGATCATATGGATTACGGTGTCACCAAGAAATTCCTCCAGAGAGAATATGAAAAAGCGCACAGGGGAGAGACAACGCCGAGCTGCCGCGAAAAATGCTCAAACTGCGGCGCGGCGAGACTGAACGGAGGTGTCTGCAATGAATTCCGTAAGGATGTGGTATGAGAAATCGGGGCTTGCCGTATATACTTCTCATCTCGATATGAACAGATGCTTCACCCGCGCAGTCAGAAGGGCGGATATCCCGCTCTGGTACACGGAGGGTTTCAACCCGCACCCCTATATGACATTTCTGCTTCCTCTGCCGCTCGGGCAGGCGGGAGTCAGAGAGCCGGTTGATATCAGAACAGAGAGCGAAATCTCTAATGAAGAGATACTCTCGAGAATGAATTCCGTCTTGCCGGAAGGTCTCAGGATTGTCGATGTCACGGAGCCTGTTGACAAGGTAAATACAATAAAATATGCAAGGTATGAGATGAATCTTGAATTTGCCTCGGCAGGTGAGGCGCAGGGCTTTGCCGCCGGAGCGCTCTCTGTGATTGAGCAGGGAAAGCTTATGGCCGAGAAACGCTCAAAAAGAGGCGCCGTGACCGTGAATCTCTGCGATTTCATACATTCGTTTGAGGCAAAGGATGAGGGCAGCCGGGTCATTATTGAGACCGTGCTTCTCACGGGTACGGAAAAGAATCTCAACGCAGGTCTCCTCACCGAAAGTCTCCTCGGGGAATTCGGGGCCGAAACCGAAAAAACATCTATAAAGCGCGACGGTATATATAAAGACAATTTAATAATTTTTAAATAATTCAAAAAAAAGCTTGCATTTTATCAAATGCTGTGATATATTGTTTGAGCATTTATGCGGTCAATAGACGGCGGGCGGGTTTGACGCCCCCGAGCGAAGACCGGATTTAATTTGAAGATTAAAACGGGTGTTCCTCTGACATCAAGTGTATGAACATCTGAAAAAAACGG
>CADBOL010000268.1 GCA_902796295.1 Oscillospiraceae bacterium | reverse complement strand
CCACCGCAAGCGGTCCCCCTGTCTCGCCTGTCGGCTCGGTCGGCGCTTCTGCCTGCGGCAGAGGTGTCCACCGGACACCCGCGCCCCTCAAGAGGAAGGCTTACACGGCAGGCATATATGCCTGCCCTACATTGCAAGCTTGCACTTGCCCGGAACGCCGGGACGTCGTTCCTTACGGTTGATCGCCTTAATAAACATTATACCATTCGGAGCACGCTTGCGTGCGACCCGAAATTCCTCATTCCGCATTCCGCATTAACAATCACACTTTGCTTCCCAGAAATTCCCTGCTCAGCGCACACAGCTCTTCGGCTCTGTCTTCTATCATCTGGTGGCCCGCGCCGTCAAGAGTGTATCTGACCGCGCCGGGAAAGGCGTCATTCATCTCCGCCTTTTGCGTATCATTTAGGATGATATCCTTCTCGGCCTGGCAGAGCAGAACGGGGCATTTTATTTTTGAAACATTGTCCATATCGGTGGGGATAACATTATACATCATCTCGCAGATTCCCGCGCCGAAGCCGTCATACTGCACCGGGTCCGTAACACCGCTGAGGTCATAATCCAAAGCAAATTTAAAATTGTTTGTGGCGGCATATATTATCATCCTGACAAGAGGTGAGATTTTTGTGCCGTACTTAAAAAACAGATTCATCGTCTGCTTCATAAACCCGGATTGTATTATCCCCTTCGCGGCTGCCGGGAATTCGCTCTGAGCGCAGGGACAGTAGAGCATGAGCGCCTTTAAATCCATACGCTCCGCTATATTGACCGCGACGCCTCCGCCCATCGAGTGGCCGGCGAGAATCCATTCGCCGTCATCCGCTATGCTTTTCATCAGGGCGATGATAAGCTCTTCTCTTTCCGTGATATTCATACCGGCGTGTTCCCTGGTCGAGTAGCCGAAATCAGGCAGGTCGGCAGCCACGCATTCATAACCCTCGGCCGTGAATCCCTCAATCATATTGCGCCAGGAATATGTGGAGCACATAAATCCGTGGAGCATCATTATCCTGCCCTTTGTCTCACCCGCGGCGGGGAAGACTCTGTAATGTATGTCATAATCGCCGTAATTGAAATATTCGCTGTTTTCAAAAGGTTTATATAATTCTTTTTCCGCAAAACCGGTGATTGAGAATATGCCGGCGAGCATCGCGGTCACAAGCATTAATGACAGCAGTTTTTTCATCATTTTTTACCCGTTGAGCCGAAACCTCCGGCTCCCCTTTCCGTTTCATCAAGCTCGTCGCACTCAACGGCGGGAATGAGCGACACGGGCAGTATGACCATCTGCGCTATACGCTCATCGGGCATAATCGTATAGGGCTCGCTGAGCTGATTTATAACCCCGACACAGATTTCTCCCCTGTAATCGCTGTCGATAACTCCGACGCTGTTGAGCAGGCCGATGCCGTGCTTTATGGCAAGGCCGCTTCTTGCGAAAATAAACGCGCCGAGCTCCGGCGAAGGCAGAGCAATGGCAATTCCCGTGGGAATGACCGCTTTTTCGCCGCCCGAGAGAGTTACCGGCTCGTCAATGCAGGCATATAAATCCATGCCGGCCGAACCCTCTGTGGCTCTGAAGGGAATCTTTGCGTTTTCTCTGAGTTTTTTGATTTTAAGCTCCATTATATCACCTTAATTTCTTGATTATCTCCTGGGTTTTGTCTACTATCTTTGCGGCGGCGGGCTTCAGGACTAGCTCCGATTCGCCGGTGAATTCCTCTTTATATGCGCCGAATTTTATCTTGAAGCGGTAAAGCCCGTCATCCTCGTCAAATCTCGTGACTCCCCTGAAATCATAGAGGGAGCAGCCGTCTTTCACGGCATCCCTTATCATCTCCCACTGAACGAGATAATTCGGCATTACGTTTCTGTGAATGTTTCTCGACGCGCCGTAAAAATACCAGAATTTATCGCCGTATTCAACGGAAATCGCGCCCGCAATCGGTGTTTTCTCTCCGCCTTCGGGAGTGTAATAAGCGATATAAAGGCAGGCCCTGTCGCCGAATGTGTCAAGGATTTTGGCAAAGTATCCGGCGCTCCTTAGCTCAAAACCGTCGCGCTCGGTAGTCTCTTTCATCATATCATAAAAGAGCTCCGCTTTTTCACTGCCGCATTTTTCAATCTCTACATTGTTTTTCAGAGCTACTCTCACCTTGCGGCGGTGACCCGAATCAAACGAGGCAAAAACCTCATCCTCCGTTTTTCCTTCAAGGTCTATGCGTATTACTCTCGCGCACTGGAAGCCCTTGAAATAATCCGTTACCGGGTTTATCTTAAAGCCCTCGCGCGTGATTATTTCTCTGTAAACCCCGTCGTTTGTGTCAACATCCTTGTCAATTTTCAGAGCGTAGGCGTTAAGCTTTTTGCCCTCTTCTCTCGCGGCGGAGATGAGCGCGCCGAAAACCGCGCTGTCATGAAGGTCGCAGACCGGTCCGCGAGGAGCATAGAGCATATGATAGGGGAGCTTTGAGATTTTTCTCACGAGCACCGCCATTGCGCCGAGAATAACGCCGTCATCGCCGCGGCAGATTATCCCGAACCAGCCCCAGTCATCCTTCACTCTGCCCCACAGAGAGCTCTGCATAAAATGCCCTCTCTTATGCGAGGCGACGAATTCATCAAATTCACTTGCGTGATCAATATCAATT
>CADBOL010000267.1 GCA_902796295.1 Oscillospiraceae bacterium | reverse complement strand
TGCGGGTTTACTGCTCTCAAGAAGAAAATCCGCCGCTGTTTTCCGCCCCATTTCCTTGAAATAGTACAGGCTCAGCCCTCCGGCAAATTTCTTCTTTTTTGCCTCCTCATCGCTCATTTCATACAAGCCTTCAAACTTCTTTGAAAAAATCCTGTATTCAAGTGATACAATCCCTTTTATAACGGGGTTCCCTTCACCTGAACGCCTGAGCTGGTTTATCACAATATCCTCGAGACGGTATGGCGTGCCTGCCATCAGAATCAGCCCTCTGACACCGGCGCCTTCGGCGTCAATCCTCGGAGCAAGCATTGCGCCCATGCTGTGACCGAGAATGAATATACGCTCTCTGTCAATCTGCGGTGTCTGCTTCAGCAGCTCTACCGCAAGCAGAGCATCATCAACGGTTTCCTCTTTCACGGTGACATCCGTTTTTCTCATTTTGCGCGCGTAAACAAAAGTACGCTTGTCATATCGCAGAGATGCCACTCCGCGCTCAGCCAGCCCTTCTGCAATATCTTTGAACGGGGTCAGCTTCATTACTCTCTCATCCATATTGCTCGGGCCTGAGCCGTGAACCATCACAACCGCCGGCACCGGGGATGAATTATCATCCGGGAGTGTCAGGAGCCCTTTCAGAGGATATTCCGTACCTTTGCCGATTGTTATTTCCCTGCGTATCATAAAACGCACCTCGACATTCAGATTAATGTTTAAATATTGTCTTTTTATACAGCGCCGAATTATCAGACTTCACCGGGCAATTAATTTCAGAAACTTTGTTTCATTCATTTGCTCGTTTGTCAGATATTCTCCGTCAAAGAACAGCGCGTAATTTGTTACGGGCGTCGGCGCATTTCGGGCTTCTTCTCCGCTCTCAATATGAATTGACCTGAAAGGAATATTGTTTTCTTTTGCTGTTTTTTCAAGAACGGGAACATATTTTGCATTAAAAGGACACTGGCTCGTATAATACAGGATATATCCCGCTTCGTCTGTATGAGGATACTTTGCGCATTCTTTGAATGCAGGCGGCTCTGCGCCGGTAGAAAACGGCAGATACCACAGCTGAATTCCGTTATCCGCCTCGTCGCAAACACTGAAGCCCTTGTATTTCAGATACTTCGGGTCGGCAAGAAATGGCTTTTTCTTTGATGAAGAAAGAATACACAAGCCCTTTTTGCCTTTATCTTTGCTGTCGGATATGCAGGCATTCAGCAAATCATTTGAATATCCGTGACCTTTGAATGAGCCGGAAACCCACAGGCAGTCAATAAACATATAGCCGTCTGCTTCTATCGGATTCCATGCTTTTTCGGCAGGAATATATTCAATAAAGCATTTCCCTCTTTCGGTGCTCTTGAGGAAAACAAGGCCGTCATCAAACCGGTCTGAAAGCCATGCTTTTTTTTAATATACCTGAACATCCTTATCGTTTGAAATGGCACAGCAGATATGCTCTGTATCAAGATTTTCTTTTGTTACTTTGATATAATCCGTAAAAACCACCTCATCTGTCAAAAGCGAGCGTCTGCGTCTCTCCTTCTTTAAAGGACACATCGCGCATTTCTCCGCCGCAGACACCGATTTTTATTGTCTGAGCCCTGTCACTCGTGACGGTAATTCTGACAGTCCCGGCATTCCATTCAAGGGAAACAACGGCACCGGTCCTCGCCCTGAGACCCGTGATGCTGCCTTCGCTCCATTCACCCGGGAGAGCGGGAAGTGCCTCAATAATCCCGGTGTTTGAATAGAGGAGAGTTTCATCAATAATTCCCACCGTACCTATTGAAGTATCGGTGCAGAATACACCCCAGCCTCCGTGAGTGTAGTGGTCTGTCATCAGAGAAGTGTAATAGAGATTATCCGCCATCAGCATCATGAGCGAGTGATAGACCGAATCCGCGTTCTTAAGCCTCGCCGCCACAAGCGCTTTATGAACCCAGCCGTGAGAAGCCGTGTCATCCTCGCCCTCATTTTCCCTGTTGCGGTTTTCAATCGCCTGATTGCAGGCCGCGGCAAGCTTTTCATCTGTCTGTGTTTCAAAAGCGGGCCACGCTGCGTAAAGATGGCTGATATGGCGGTGCTTGTTATTCTCTTTGTATTCGTTCATCGCCCACTCACAGAGAGCGCCGCTTTCATCATATTTATAACCGGGAAGCTGTTTCATAAGCGCCTCCCACTTTGCGATTCTCTCTTTATAGCCCTCGGATTTTACCGCTTTTTCGATTTCAACAGTCATCCTCAGTCCGTCTTTGGCTGCGGAAATATCCATCGTCGCATTTGCCGTAATCGGTGAATTGTATCCGAGCGGAGCATTCTCGGGTGAATAGGAGGGAATAATCAGATATTTTTCCCCTTCTTTAAGCTCCGTCTTTCCTTTTTCGTAACACGCTCTGCCGTCAGCATCCGTGTAGTACTCCGGAGTGCACAGCTGCTCCCAGAAATTCGCCTGCTTCGTCAGAAGAGGAAGAAGTATATCTTTTTCAAGGTCAAGTTCTTCTCCGTTATATTCAATCGTTTTGTTGCCGTAACACTGCCAGAGCTCATAAACCGGCAGCAGCATCCAGCTCGCGCCTGCGTTCCAGTACTGGAATGGGTACCACTGATTGTATTCCACCATCATCGCGCGGTCGCCGTCTGTATTGACGGGCACCTGAATCGCATTGGTCATCCCGTAGGTTTTCGCGGCGTTTTCCTCCCAGTCCGGTATCTGTTTGAGTACGAATTTAATATAGCTCTCACCCGCGGCATACATGTTGCCGGTATTCATACCCGATGACTGCAGATTGACATTCGCATCCATCGTATAAATGCCTCTCCATGACGGATTCCACTCGCCCGTCCACATTCCGTAAAGGCGCGGGAATGAAGTGCCTGCGCAGCATATCTGAACATATCTGCCCTGATTATACGCGCGCTCCACCAGAGCCGGAATCAGAGTTTCGCTCTTTTGCTGATGGCGGATAAGATGTTCATTCGGTACTTTTTCATGCTCTTCGTCACCGAGGTCTATTCTGACGGTGTTAAACAGAGCGGACTGCTTTTCCGCATGAGGAGCGAGAGCTTTATTATAATCAAAAACCCCGCCGTCGGTATATTTCCGGGCAATCCTCTCAGTATACTCATTCAGTTCATCAAGAAGAGCATAATTCTCCGAATCCTTAAAGCTTTCCATTTCGCCCATATCAGATGTGCGGTCGGATCCGGTTATGAGATAAACAGCCTGTGCCCCTGTTATTCTGATTGCCGGATTCTGCTCTTCTGCAACATTTTCAGAGTCATTTGTGGAATCAAGCACTATTCTTTCTTTTTTGCCGCCTTCGGCAATAACTCTTGTAACGCCGCAGTATCCGCCGTTTTTAAGCTCGCTGTTTTCATATGAAGGGTAGTGCGCAATCTGGGCTATAAAATCCGCTTTTTCATCAACAAGCTTCTTATAGCGCATATTCTTTTCATCTCCGCGGCCGAAATTGCGCAGAGACCAGCAGTCGTCAAGCGACAGCGTGAGATTGATTTTTGCGCCGAGAGAAGACTTTGAAATCTTTGTAATCGTGACATTGTCTTCACGAGAAGAAAACGTGATTCTCTCCCAGGTGCCGTAAATATCCGTATATTTTACTCCGACCTCGGCAGTTTCAAAATCGGTCCAGCGGATATAATTGAAATACGGCTGCTCTTTTATACTGAATCTGAGCACGTGACCGGGATGAAACGCA
Organism: Oscillospiraceae bacterium; assembly: GCA_902796295.1. Classification (GTDB taxonomy): domain Bacteria; phylum Bacillota; class Clostridia; order Oscillospirales; family Acutalibacteraceae; genus CAG-177. The sequence goes on along the minus strand of CADBOL010000267.1, from coordinate 4,846 downwards.
TAAAAATATGACGCGTTCCTTCCGTGGATATTCCATGTATCATCAAAATTGATTACCGCCTGTCTCGCCTCTTCAAGCTGAGAGGTAACCTCATCGGGAGTATATCTCGGGTCATTTGAGGGCATAATGAAATTGATATTCTGATAAATAACGGTATCCGAATAAGGCGAGCCGGCTATGACAGCGCCGTTTTCGCCGTTGCCCGTAACCATACCCTCCTGCCAGCTCATGCGGTCTTTATCATTGTCTGCGCAGGGAACAAGCTCGGTATATTCGGTTGCAAATGATTTTGAATGGCTGCTGTCAATCATATTAATGTTACCCGCCCTGAAATAATTTGATAAACCGGATAAAACATTTCCTCCGGTAAGAATACACATAAGAATACTTATAAATATTTTAAACTCGTTAATCAGATTTACCGCCTCTCTTTCCGCTGTTTACTCAACCCCGGTATTTAATCAGAGCGCATCTTTCGGGCAGTTTTTAACACACTCCATACAGAGAATGCACTCTGTCGCATTTTTTCTTTTTCTTGAATTGTCGGTCACGTCGACACCCATCGGACATACTTTTTTGCATTTTCCGCATGAGACGCATTTTTCTTTATCGCATTTGATGCGAAACAGCGAAAAATAACTCATCGGTTTCAGAAAAACGGTTACCGGGCAGATATATTTGCAGAATGCCCTGTTATCTTTGAAGGCAAAAGCGAGAATAATGCCCGAAGCATAATAAATGACATTGCCGGCTATAAATGCCCAAAACATAATCCGCTCGATATTTCCGGCGCCGGAAAGGAAAAGAGCCGCCACAAAGACGAGCGAGAGAGCAAAGGTGAAATATCTTACCGGCCTGAGTTTCTTTTTTTCGGGCCCGGCCGGAACTTTATAAGGCAGAAAATCAAGCACCATGGCGGTCCAGCACGCATATCCGCACCACCCGCGCCCGAAAATCAGGGGCCCGAAGATTTTTGCTACGGCATAGTGTATTGTCGCCGCCTCGAAAACTCCGGTAAAAAGATAATACCAGAATCCCTCAATCTGCATATTTTCCCTGCGTATAATTCCGAGAAACACAAGCATATAAAGGCCAACCAGCAGCTGCACGACACGCCTTGCGTATCTGTACCGGCCCGTAATCAGAAAGATCCCCAGAGCAAGCGAAACGCCGATATAGCTGAAATTGAACAGATAAAAAATATTGTTTTTTGTAAGCCACAGAGTGACGGCAACCGCCTCAAATATCAGCAGCATAAAAAGCGGAAGAATAATTTTATTAAAACGTTTCATTTTTTCACCGCGATTGTTTTTATGTAAATATATTATATCAATATGCTTTTATTATTTCAATAAAAATATAAAGTCGGCGCGAAAACGGTGACAGGCCCGTGTCAAAAACTTCTCTTCCCTGTTTTAGTTATTTTTTATAACAAAACCCGGATATTTTTATAATTATTAATAGTTAAAAGATAAGTAAAAATGTGGTAAAATGAATGTGTATAATCAAGAAAGAGAGGTATCCAGATGGAACGTTATGATGTTGTCGTGGTCGGCGCAGGCAACGGCGGTCTTGTTGCCGGCACTGCGATTGCTCAGGCAGGTTTCAAAACACTTATACTCGAAAAACACAATCTTCCCGGCGGATGCTCCACAAGCTTTGTACGCGGCAGATTTGAATTTGAGCCCTCACTTCACGAGCTCTGCGACTCCTCGGATAATGAAGGAGATATGGGAATGCAGAGCATTTTTGACCGTCTCGGAGTCAAGGTGCCTATGCTTCATGAGAAAAATCTCCTGCGCGCCATTGTCAAGGGAGAGGGCGGATATGATGTGCGCCTGAGAGCGGGTTACGACGAGTTTCTCGACAGTATGGAGGAGGCAGTGCCCGGCTGCAGAGAAAGCGTAAAAAAATATCTCGATCTCATGGTCCTGCTTAATGAGGCTCAGGATTATATGAATAACGGAGTGCCCAATCCCGCGACACTGATGGGAAAATACGGTGATTTTGTCCGTGCCGCCTCGCATTCCAATGACGAGATAATGGCCGGATTCGGCATTCCCGAGAAGGCAAAGAATATCATTGACACTTATTGGGGATATCTCGGAGTGCCCTGCGATGATCTCAATGCCCTTCATTATCTGAGCATGATTGAGGCCTATATCAAAAAAAGGCCGGCAATGCCTTACAACCGCTCTCACGAACTGGCTCTTGCGCTCGTAAAAGCGTTTCAGTCTTACGGCGGCGAAATCCGTTACAACAGCGAAGTAACCGAGTTTTTGTATAATTCGGCAGGCGCCGTTATCGGAGTAAAGGCGGGCGGCAAAGAGATACTCGCCAGAAAAGTCGTGTCGAATATCATTCCCAATAATGTATTCAATATGTCCGATGAAACAAAAATCCCGAAATCGGCTGTTAAGCTCGCCAATGCGAGAAAACTCGGACTCTCATTCATCACGGCATATCTGGGGCTTGACGCGAGCGCTCAGGAGCTCGGCATCGAGGATTACAGCGTCTTCATCTGCAACAGCCCGGATACAAGAAAGCAGTATGAAGACAGGCTGAATTTCGGCATGTATGTGGTCAACTGCCTTAATATCGCCCTGCCCGGTGCCTCGGAGGAGGGAACGAGCATGCTGTTTTTCACACTGCCCATGATGCCGGAGGATTTCCCGGCGGACCTCAAGGCGGAAGACTACAAAAAATATAAGAATGACTATGTCAGGAGATATATTGAAGATTATGAAAAAACTCTCGGTATCAATATCTCCGACCATATTGAAGAAATAGCGATTGCCACGCCCGTTACATTCGCGAGATATCTCAGCACCCCTGCCGGCAATATTTACGCCTACTCAAACGGGGGCTGGGATAATGTCGTATTGAGGACCGTATTTGACAACATAGATAAGAAAATACCCAATCTGTCATTCTGCGGCGGCCACGGAATCAGAGGCGACGGTTTTTCGTCGGCTTATACGACCGGCGCGATGACAGGCGAAAAGGTTATTGCCGAATTAAGGAGGGAAATGTGATGAGCGATTTAAACAATATTCCGAGAGCCGACCTCTTCTCAATGTTTTTCAAAAGAATCGCCGCGGTCAAAGCCGCATCCGACTCCCCGGTAAAGGATTTATACTCATATCCGGCAAACAGGCTCGCCAGAGAGCTTCATCCCGAATGTCAGCATCTGAAAATTAAGGAGATTATTCCTTTTTCCGATGATTTCAAATGCTTTGTATTTGAAGCGGATAAAGAGCTTGGCACAGAAAAGCCCGCCTGGTTTTCGGCAGGCCAGTATCTGGTTATCGCGGTTGAAATCGACGGCAAAGTATACTGCAGACCTTACTCAATCGCATCCTCCCCGCGTGACACTCTCAAAGGTGAAATAATGATAGCTGTCAAGAGAGTGGATGAGGGCATCGTTTCGGGATATCTGCTTGATAACCTTAAAGCGGGCGATAAAGTCCTCACGTCAGCCCCGCTCGGCGATTTCACCTATGAGCCCCTGCGCGACGCGAAAACAGTTATCGGTATCGCGGGCGGCAGCGGCATAACTCCTTTCAGATCATTCGCCAAAGCTATTGCCGAGGGCGACGAGGATTTCAATCTGATTCTGCTCTACGGCAGCAGGACCCTCAAGGACGCCGTCTTCAGCGATGAGATAAACGAACTTGCGAAAGAAAACCCGAAAATAAAGCTTGTGAATGTGCTCAGCGAAGAGAAGAAAAAGGGCTGCGAACACGGATTCATAGGCAAAGAGATAATTGAGAAATACGCTCCCGAGGGCGAAGCATATTCGATTTTCCTCTGCGGACCGCAGGCGATGTATGATTTCGCCGATAAAGAAATCGCTCAGCTCGGCATAAGGCGCAAATTCGTACGTCACGAGGTATTCGGCGAATACTTCCACCCCGAAAAGAATGAGGATTACACGGCGGATATTAGCAAAACTTACAATGTGACTGTCAGGATTTCCGGCGCGGAATACACCTGCGCCTGCCCGGCGGACACCTCTCTGCTCAGGGCAATGGAAGCGGCCGGAATCAAGGCGCCCAGCGACTGCCGCAGCGGCAGATGCGGATGGTGCAGATCCCAGCTTATCTCGGGAGATGTTTATATCCCGCAGAGCGTTGACGGCAGAAGGATTGCAGATAAGGAATACGGCTATATCCACCCCTGCTGTTCATTCCCTCTGAGCGACATTGTAATTGATGTGCCTCCCGCAAAGGGATAATGAAGCAGAAACAAAAAGGCTGCTGCATACGGCTTATCCGTTTGCAGCAGCTTATTTTTATCAGATTAGGCTGTGTAGTTTCTGATCATTCCCAACAGCATCGTGAGTCCTCTGAGAAGCAGGGAAAAAAGTCTGACCGCGAGAGTAACGAGGCTGCTCATATCGGGCGTCTGGGAAGCATCCGTCGGGGTGCTTGTCTGAGCCGTTCCGTCAGCCGGGGGATTTTCCTGAGTGCTGCCTGGAAGCGGGAGATTCAATGACGGCAGACTGTCGGTGAAATCCGGATGAATACATCCCCAGTAGCTCTCCCAGGTATAATAGCCCGTATACTGAGTCACATACTTTGTGCCGGACCAGTTCTGATGATATGTTGAGTAATCGCTCTCGTAGATTCCGACATGACCTGCGGAATCATTTGTATATATGAGAATATCACCCTTCTGAGGGATACCGCCCTTTGTGCGGGTCCATCCTTCGGGAATGGGCGCTGTGGCGAAAGTTGAAGCCACTCCGAGAGGAGCCGTTTCGCCGAGATATTCATAATATGCCGAAACAAAATCGACACAGTATCCGTTGCCGAATTTCTGACCCAGGCAGCTCTTTGCCCAG
>CADBOL010000266.1 GCA_902796295.1 Oscillospiraceae bacterium | reverse complement strand
CGGAATGCAAGAAGCTCTATGCGGATATACTCGGCGTGCCCGAAAAGAATATCATCGTATTCGGAAACGCCAGCCTCACCATAATGTATGACTATATCTCCCAGTGTATGGTATTCGGCGCGGGCGACAGACCCTGGGCCTGTCAGCAGGGCATAAAATTCCTCTGCCCCGTCCCGGGTTATGACAGGCATTTCGCAATCCTCGAGCATTTCGGTATTGAGATGATAAATATACCGATGGATTCAGAAGGCCCCGATATGGATATGGTCGATGAGCTTATTAAGGATGAGAAGGTCAAGGGCCTCATCTGCGTTCCGATGTATGCGAATCCCAACGGTATCACTTACAGCGAAAGAGTCATCAGGCGCTTTGCCGCTCTCAGGCCCGCCGCGAAGGATTTCAGGGTTATATGGGATAACGCCTACTGCGTCCATCATCTGAGCGATGACGGCGATAAGTTCTATAATATTTTCGAATATGCTTCGGAGTATTCAAACGAGGATCTCTTCATTGAGGTCGCGTCAACCTCCAAGATTTCATTCCCGGGCGCGGGTATCTCCGTGATGGCGGCCTCCGACAGCAACATCGAGGCGGTCAGAAAGCGTATGGCCGTGCAGACAATCGGATATGATAAAATCAATCAGCTCAGACACGCGGCGTATTTCAAAGATATTGAGGGCATCAAAGCCCACATGGCTAAGCACGCGGCGATTATCAAGCCCAAGTTTGATACGGTGCTCGAGGCGCTGAGCAGGAATTTCGGCGGTGAGAAGGAGTATTCGTGGACCGTACCCAAGGGAGGATATTTCATCAGCCTTGACGTTGTGCCCGGCTGCGCAAAGAGGACTGTCGAGCTCTGCGAAGAGGCGGGGGTAACCCTTACGGGAGCGGGCGCCACCTTCCCTTATCACAAGGACCCGCAGGACAGGAATATCAGAATCGCTCCCACCTTCCCGTCGGCTGACGAGCTCAAGCTCGCGAGCGAAATACTCTGCCTGTGCGCGAGGATAGCGCAGGAAGAGAAAAAAGAGAATTGCTGACTTACACCCGCAGGGCAGAGCGCTCCTGCGGGTTTTTCCTTCCGTCAAAAATATAACTAAAATGTTGCCGCTATTCTTATAAGTTATTACATATTGACATAATACAAATATTATTTTAAAATTATTATAACTGTTGAATCGGGGGCGTATTTGCCTTCCGTTTTGACCGGCGGTCAAACGCTAACAAGATTTAAGGAGTGGTCAAATGGGAAATACAGTCGGTAATCCCACCGTGAAAACCTACACCAAAAAGGAGCTTGCCGGTTACCTTACCGGTCTCGCGGGCCAGAATATTATTTATAATATCATAGCCACGGGTCTCGCTTTCTATTTTCAGAGCGTCATATTCCTTCCGGCTATCGCCTGCTCGCTGATTTTTGCTCTTGCAAGGGTATGGGATGCAATCAATGACCCTATGATGGGTACCATCGTTGACAAAACACATACAAAGTGGGGCAAATGCAAGCCCTACCTTCTCTTTGTTCCCGTAATCATAATGGTTACCACAATCGTTCCGTTCATCAACGGAATGTATGCCGAGCCGAATGACCTTCACGAGGTCGCTCTTCAGGATATCGGCGCCTACACCGATTTTGTCGAAAGCGATCTCACAAAATCGCTTGAATATGACGGAGTGGAATACCTCTTCGTTCCCGCCGGCGGAAGCTGGGATCTTCAGAAGGATGCCGACGGCAAGACTCTCATGGACGAAGACGGCAATATCGTCAAGACCAAGGTCATGGTATATACCGCTGCCGACAAGCAGCCCGTGACGGATACCGCCCTTGCGGAGACCGTTCTTCAGGAATTCCAGAGCGAGCTCGGTTTCGTCAAGAAGACCGGCGGCAGAGCAGCCATCATAATTGCCTGGGCTGCGTTCTCATACATTCTCTGGGGTATGACCTACACCATCGGCGATATTCCTCTCTGGGGCGTTACCTCTCTTATGACAGAGGATCAGAACGACCGCGCGAAGGTTCTCACCCTTGCCCGTGCCGTTGCCAACGTCGGTATGATAGGCACTCTCTTCACAATGATAGCGCCCGCCTTCCAGGGTATATTCAAGGCGCGCGGTATGGACGAGGCCCATTCACTAAGGGCCGCCTATATCACTCTCGCGATAGTGATGACGGTGTTTGCTTCAATTCTCTTCCAGTTCGCGGGTCTCTCGGTCAAGGAGAAGGTTTCGGCCAAGAGCGAAAAGACCTACACAATCAAAGAGAATTTCAAGATTATGTTCGGCAACAAGCCCTTCCGTCAGATTCTTATTTCCGGTATTCTCAGAAGCCCGATACAGCTTCTCGCCATCGTTGCAATGACGCTTGTAATGTATTATTTCTTCAATAACGATATCGGAGCTACTCTGTTTGTTGACGGCGCACTGAATATCACACTCGTTCTCAAGATAGTCATTCTTGTCGTAGGCCTCTTCGGAGGAATGATCGGGTTCCCACTCCTGGTTCCCACGCTCATCAAAAAATATGAGAAGAAAAAGCTCTACAATTTCTTCTCTCTCATAGGCGCCATCCCGTTTGCCCTTATCTTTGTCTTCTTCCTTATTTCAAAGGGCAACGTCCTCACCTGGGGCGGAATGCTTGTTATGTACGTTCTCTTCTTTATGGCCGCCTCCTCAATGGGCTCTCTCAACGTTCTTCAGTCCGTTATGATTGCAGACTGTGTTGACTATGAGGAATACTACACGGGCGTTCGCCCCGACGGCGTATTCTTCTCGGGCCAGAGCTTCATCACAAAGCTCTCCGCAGGTATCGCCTCCCTTATTTCGGGCGCTGTTTACGCCATAGTCGGCTTCTCGGATAAAAACGTTGCGCTTCTCAATAACGCGCTTGTCAACGGAGCCGATTTCAAGGTTTATAACGGCGGTAAATTTGCCGCGGCAATGTTCTTCCTTATTTCGATTCCGCCTGCAGTCGGAATGGTTCTTGCGGCTATCCCCACTCTTAAATACGCTCTTCCCAATTACGAGCATAAGAGAATTCTTGCCGAGCTTGTTGCAAAGCGCCACGGTGCAGAGGCGGTTTCGGAGGAAGTCTCGGAGGAGACTGCCGATGAGACTCCGGCAGATTAATCAATAATGTAATATAATAGAATCCGTCCGTATTACGGGCGGATTTTTTATACCAGAAACAGAGATTGTGAAGATAAGATAAAAAAATAACGATAATCGTTAAAAATCTATTGACAAACATAAAACCGTGTGATATTATATGCATGCAGTTAACGATAAACGTTAAATAATTAACGCAAGGAGATATTCTTATGGATTCAAAAAACAAAAAGACCATCAATACTATCGGAAAAATCGGCAGAGTAGTATCAACCATAATGCTGGTTCTTACAATATTGGCCGCCGCAGCGGTTCTCGCCTGCACGGCCGGCGCAGCATTTCTTCCGAAGGAAACCATAGATATCACTCTTGACGGCGATATCAATATTACATCCGCGGGAACTCTGTTTGCAAAGCTCGATAAACTGCTTGATATAAAGCAGGAGGGTGACGGCGCACAGGTCAATCTCGCCGGAACAGGCGACGTTACAGTCAGCATTGCGGGTGATGACGATATTCTTGAGGATTCAAATCTCACCAAGATTGATAACGGCTATAAGATCGACATTAACAACAGAAAGATCTCGCTCAATACCGGCAGACTTGTTTACTGCCTGGCAGTTTCTCTGCTGAGCTGTATATGCACCGTTGCAGTGCTGATTATGGTTCGCTCTCTTATGAAATCTCTTGAGGTTTGCGAGACTCCGTTCAGCGATGAAATAATTAAGAATATGAAACGATTCGGCTGGTCGCTTGTTCCTTTTGCATTCCTTCGCGGAATTGATAAAACCGCCTGGAGTTCAATCGCTTCAAAGAGCATTGATTTCAGCATCGGCATTGATTTTACCGTCATAGCGGGAATCCTTGTTGTCTTTATGCTTGCAGTAATATTTACATACGGCGCTCAGCTTCAGAAGGAATCCGATGAGACTCTTTGAGGTGATAAAATGGGAAAAATAGTTTTACGGCTTGACAGGGTCATGGCAGACAGGAAAATCGGTCTGAATGAACTCTCTGAGGCAGTCGGCGTTGCGAATGTGAATCTCTCAAAGCTTAAAAACGGTCATGTGAGCGCCATCAGGTTTTCTACGCTTGAAGCGCTGTGCGAGGCGCTTCACTGCCAGCCCGGAGATCTGATAGAGTATGATTTTAATCTTTAAATCATTTAAGTAAATATGACAGAAAAAGTCCGCAGGTTTCGCTTATGATCCCTGCGGATTTTCATTTTCTTTGATTTCTTTTTTGTGGGAGAAGTGTATTCCTATGTGCCCGATGCCGAGGATTATCCCGGCCGCGAAGAGAAACGGATTTCTCCCGTAAACGGCAATAAGCAGAACCGCTATTACAGGGAGCGTTGCTCCCGCAACAGGTATTCCGAGAATACTCCTGTAAAAATCACTCATTGTTTTTTCGCTTCTGAAATAACGTATCCAGTATATTTCATAAAGAAGCATAAGACACGCCGCGCCGCAAAGCCAAAGCAGTCGCAGATTCAGCCCGCTGTAATTAAAATCGCTGAAAATAAGGAGAAGGCATGAAACCGCAACCTCTCCGGCTCTCTCAAAAGCCAGCAGTATTCTGCTTTCGTTTTTTGCGTATTCATCGTAACGCTCCGGCTTATTCTTTGTCCAGAAGAAATTGGGAATGAAAAGCATCAGCAAAAATATAAGACCTGTATATGAAAACCCGAAATGCACATCTGTCTCCTTTTATGTTTATTAATCGCTGTTTTTATTCTTTTCTTCACGGGCGAGCGTGAGCATTTTATCATACTGCTCATACATATACTGAGTTTTGTTTTCAAGCAGATAGTAATGCTTGATATAAGGAACAAGGAGAATAAGCAGCAGGCCGAAAACAGCAGCGAGCGGCAGATAAGACGAGATTACCATGACAAGCATGGCCGCTACCGTAAGGATGGCAAAAGTGAGTGTCACAAGCAGATGAATCAGCCTCTCGTGCTGAAAGAATCCTATCTGAATAAGGTGCTTTTTTATTTCTTCTTCCCAGCTTTCTTCGGGCTTTCCGCCTTCAAGAAGCTCATCGATTGATTTTACATATCCGAGAATTCGTTTTTTCATAATTGCCGCTCCTTTTTGATTTTCAGAATATATATGTATAAATCACGTAAAAATGAATTATGCTGCCCGCGAGCACAAAAACGTGAAAGGCCGTGTGAAACCATGGGCGTTTTATGCCGATGCGGCAGAATACCGCGCCTGCAGTGTAGGCGAGACAGCCGAGACACAGCAGCAGAAATCCCGTCTTGTTTATGCTCCCGAGCCGTGGTATCGCGCTGAAAAGCATCGAAGCTCCGCCTGCAAAGTATACCGCCATACAGATAGTTTTGAGCTTTTTGTCATTGAAGAAAAAGAGCTTTGTGATAATACCGAAAGCGGCGCAGAACCAGCCCGTTGCGAAAACGGCATAACCGTGAAAAGGGCTGACTCTGTAAAGGGTTATCAGAGCGCACGGTGTCGCGGTGCCTGCAAGAAGCAGGGGAATGGCAATGTGGTCAAACAGGCGGAATAACCGCTTTGCCTCACCCGGCGGCAGGCCGTGATATAAAGCCGAGGCGGCATAAACCGCGAAGAAAGCCGAGCAGTAAACGCAGGCGGAAAGAGCAGCTCTCATCCCTTCGCCTCTGACTTTGTTAAGGCACAGTATAAGACCGGCTGCCGCAAAAACCGCACCGGCAGCGTGAGTCAGAGAGTTTAAAATCTCCTGACGCTTTGTGTATTCTATTAACTCAATGTTTTCCGTTATTCTCATTTTCAAATACACAGAGGGCGACATTGCGCCCTCTTTCCGGTTATTCAAATATAATATCTTTTGTCGTGCAGAGATTCTCAATGCTGTAAAGGAACATCACATCGGTTATTCCTTCCGTGTCAATCAGGGATTTAAGAGAATCTTTGTAATATCTGAGATCAACCATAACGATTTCCTCAAAGTTTTCCGCAAGGAAAGGCGCAATACAATGGGCAAAAGAATCTTTTATCATAAGCAGACGGCCGCCCGTGTTTCCCGTCTTTACCGTGACAAGGCTGTGGTTGCCGTCAAGGAATGTCAGATATTTGTCGCCCTCTTTAAGATGCTCTCTGAAAAACATGCTGTCCGAGGCGGTTTCTTTTTTTCCTTCGGTTATGGTAACATCTGCTTTGCCGAGAGAATTTTTGCCGATCCACAGCTCAACGCTGTCGGGCTTTGCGAGAGTATAGCAGGCTTTGGCGTAAGAGGTGCCGTAAAAGCCTTCGGCAGTCTCAATCTTAAAGTCGCTTTTTTCTTCGGGTGTCAGGCCGTATTCCCTGCAAATCGCTCTGTATGCGGTGTATGCCCCAAGACTTGTCCAGTGATGGTCTGTTTTGTAGTAAAAGCCGTCTTTATCAGCCGAATTCATAAACTCGGCTGTAACATCAACGGTTTTTATATTGCCGGCGGATTCTTTTATAATTTTATTGTATTCGCCGTCAAGATATTTCATCGCGTTTTTCGGCAGCTTATCGCCGCAGACATAACCTTTTGACGGTATGGCGACAAGCGAAACGGGCTGACTGATGCTTTCCGAAAACTCGGTTATGCTTCTGAGATTTGTCTGAAGCAGGTTTTCTCTCTCAAACGGTTTCTCAATGATATAACCGTCTCTGCCGAGATAAGCGCCGTTTGAGCCGTTGTTGCCTTTGAGAAGTTCAAAGTATGCGTTGATGCTCACGAACAGGGTGCGCAAAGGTGTCTGGTCAGCAAGGAAGGTTTCAAAATCTTCCGAAAAACTGCCGTCTTTGATATTTGAAAGCGTCAGCTTCGGCGCAGACATGAGATATCTTTTCTCGGTTTCGGAAAACTCCGTTTTGGGCATGAAGATATACAGCATCCCCATTACAGCGATGAATGCCGTGAATATGATTATCAGAATTTTTGCGCCTGTTTTTTTCTTCATCTGTTAAAACTTAAAATAAATAAACGGATTGTAAGCGTTGTTTACGAGGCTTGCCGTGCAGATTATCAGCAGGATGATTACCGCCGCCGCTTCCGCAATGACAAAGCGTTCCGATTTGTTTCTGAGTCTGTCGTATATGCGCCTTATGAGAGGCGTTGATGCGATTATTCCCATAATGACAGTGGGAAGATAAGAGAGTGTTATGTGCAGGGCGTCATCCGAAATGAGTCCGCCGCCGAAAAGTGTGGGAACAAATTCCGCGAGAGCCCTGAAGCCGCCGACATCGTCCGAGTAGTAAAAAATCACCCAGCCGAATATGATAAGACATATCGAATATATATGTGAGAATACCGCCGGGAGCTTATCGAGAAGTCTTAGCAGGAAAAGCTTTTCAAATATGAGTATTATTCCGAAATAGAGGCCCCATAAGAGGAAATTCCAGCTTGCGCCGTGCCAGAATCCCGTAAGCATCCATACAATCAGTATATTGACAATCTGTCTTGCCGTTCCTTTGCGGTTTCCGCCCAGCGGGATATAGACATATTCCTTGAACCAGGTGCCCAGGGAAATATGCCATCTTCTCCAGAATTCCGTAATGCTTTTTGAAATATAAGGATAATCGAAGTTTTTCAGGAACTCGAAGCCGAACATATTGCCAAGGCCTCTTGCCATATCCGAGTATCCGCTGAAATCAAAATAAATCTGCAGTGAGAAGGCGATGATTCCCATCCAGGAGCCGAGCGCTCCTCTGCCGGAGGTCTCGCGCATTGTATCCCATAACAGCCCCATCGGGTTTGCAAGCAGGATTTTTTTGGCGAGCCCCGCCATGAAAAGCCGTACTCCTTTTGCGAAAAGCTCTGCGTTTTCGTGTCTTCCGGCAAGCTGGGCATCGACATCGCGGTATCTCACTATCGGGCCAGCAATGAGCTGAGGGAAGAGCGAGACATAAGTGCCGAAAGATATCGGGTTTTTCTGCACACCGGTATTGCCTCTGTAAACGTCAATGGTGTATGACATTATCTGGAAGGTATAGAATGATATGCCGATGGGCAACGGGATTTCAAGCACTTTAATATTCAGGAAGGGGAGTATGATTTTAAGATTCTGCGAGATGAATCCTGCGTATTTGAAAAACGCCAGCATCCCGAGGTCGATAATGACCGATGCGATAAGAATGATTTTTTTCTTCTTTTCGCTTTCGGCTTTATCTATCATCAGACCGGCAGCATAGTTGACGGCAATGGAAAACACCATCAGCAATACAAGTACCGGTTCGCCCCATCCGTAAAAAAACAAATCCGCAACCAGCAAAAACGCATTTCTGAATTTTGCCGGAAGCAGATAATATATGATGAGGACAACAGGTAAAAATACAAACAAAAACATTAAGCTTGAAAATACCATATTGTCCTCACTTTATAATTAAAACTAAAAGTTGTTTATCAGATAATTGATCCAGGCCTTGCTGCCTGCCGCGCTCATATGGATTCCCATACCTTTTTCGCCGTTATCTCCGCAGTATTCGGCCTTGAGATACCCTTCGGAATCTCTCAGCACGGAGTTTATATCGATATACCGCAGGCTGTATTCGCCGGCGATTGATTTGAGAATCTGATTGAATGAATCTATGTTTGCGTTTGTGAAATTATCGTGTTCCTTGCCTTTGGTTATGGGTGTAACGGATTCAATATAGATCCTTACGCCCGGGTTTGTCGCTTTGATTTTATCTATCGTGTCCCTTATATTACTCTTGACTTTGTCCAAATTATAGGCAAGGAAATCATTCATACCCAGCATAAGAAAGACTTTTTTTGCTCCGCAGAGCTTAACGCCGTCTTCAATAAGCACTTCCTGCCCGTTGTATTTCGGGTGGATTTTGTGCTGAGCGCCGACCGCACCGCGCGAGTTTGTGTAGCTCATACTGCCCTCGCAGAGGAACTGAGCCGTACCCAGACAGTCTCTGCCCGCCTTGCGCTCGTTATTGACATAGTATTCAAGACCGACCGTGATACTGTCTCCGACAAAGACGGCATCATTGAAAAACTCACTGCCGTGAGCTTCTTTTTTGGGCGCGGCGCTTGAAAGTATGTCATTGCTGAAAATATCCGACAGCCTCATTTTAGATGAGGTGATTTTCTCGGCAGTGGCTGTATCAACCGCCTGTGATACCGTGCCGGATGAAGAAGTGCTGTCTGATAATGACTCGGAAAAAGATGAAGGCACATCGAGGGTGTTGAATCTTCTGGATGTGACTTCTGCCTCGCCCGACTCAATCTGGGTGGTGGTTTCCATTTCTGCTGTTGTTTGTTGAGCGGCAGATTCCCGATACTGTGACAAAGTATCCGTCTCTTCATCATTCAGCATTTCGGTAAGCTCTGTGATAATACTCTCACCCGAAAGTGTTTCTTCATCTGTCACGAGTGAGGGAGTTTTTCCGATCATCGCAGAGAGATCTCTGCCTGCGCAGCCTGTAAATGTGAGCAAAATTAAGAGAAATATAAGCAACGGAAAATGCTTTGACCTTTTCATTCTTTTCATCTCCCATATACTTATAAAATTATTATATTGTGAGAGATGTCAAAAGTCAACTGTAATTTATGTTAATTTACATATTGATTTTGCAATCCCTATTTGATATTATGACAAGGCAGGGGATTGCCGCCCCGTCACTGATAAAACCGGGAAAAGAAGGTAGTTATGATGAAAAAATTCAAGGCAGTTATCGCCGCAGTGCTTGTGATTGCGATGATTTTCTCCATTACGGCATCGGGAGCTTCGGAAAAGAGTGAGCCCGAGCGCGATTGTCCTTTTGTGTTTATCCACGGATTCATGGGCTCGTCAATTTATGTTGACCCGTCGGATGAGAACTCCGCTCTTGCCTGGCCGCCCGCCGCAAAGGATATAGTGAGCGCGGTTTTCAGATCTCTGCCGTCACTCGGCGCGCTTATGATAACCCATGACTATAAAAAGTTTGCCGATAAGGTTTTCCCGATAGTTGATGAGCTTTTTGCTTCAATTGAGCTTGCCCCCGACGGCACCGTTCACGATAAATCGGGCATCAGATGGTCTTATCCTCCGGCGGAATCCATTGATAAAACATCAAAGCTCAGTTTCGTATATGACTGGCGTATAAGCCCCATCGAGGTGGCAGCGCAGCTCAATGATTTTATAGACTATGTGCTTAAGGCTTCGGGAGCCGATCAGATCACCGCCGAGGCGCACAGCTACGGGGGAGTGATTCTCACAACCTACGCGCGCCTTTACGGCACCTCAAAAATCAGGAGCTGGGTATATAATTCCACAGCGGTTTTCGGAGAGGATTACACCGGCGATTTATTTACCGGCAATATCGTTTTCAGAGACGATGCGCTCACCGAGTTTCTCAAAGCTTCCGTATCATATTCCGACAGCGAAAAGTTTCTCGATTTCCTGTTTGATTCCCTTTATAAGACAAAAATAACCGGTTCACTCTGCGATCTTGTAAACAAGATGATGGAGAAAATCGGCATGGAGAGAATAGGTCCGTCACTCGTTCCGCTTTTCGGCGGCTGGCTGAGCATCTGGTCAATGGTTCCCGATGACAAGGCGGAAAGCGCATATGACTATGTGTTTGATTTTGTCTATAAAAACGACCCGACCGACAGGAGCGGCCTTAAGGAAAAAATAAAGGAATATGATGAAAAAATCAGGCCCTACAAAGCCGAAACCCTGAAAAAGATAAACGAAGACGCAAATCTTTATGTTATAGCAAGATACGGTTATTACGGTATGTTTATGACCGACTCATGGGTTAATGAGAGCGACACCGTGATTGACACAAAATACGCCTCTTTCGGGGCAATCTGCGCGCCCCACGGTGATATGCTTACTGCCGAGCAGGCTAAAGGAGCGGAAGCCGGTTATATCTCGCCCGATTACAATATCAACGCCGCTGCCTGCATGTTCCCGGAGCAGACCTGGTTTATAAGAGGGCTTACACACAGCGCGTGGAGTGATTATCTTGACGAATTCACACAGACCCTTCTTTATCATGACGGGCAGGCGACAGTTGAGACATTTGCAGAATATCCGCGCTGGCTTTTATATCATGAGGGAAACGGAGCAATTTCCGAAGATAACGAAAAATTTATGAAAGACCTTATGGCAGTATTGTATTGATTATCATATTGAAAGAGCCGCCGCAGACGGGGATAATCCGTTTGCGGCGGCACATCTTTACAAATCAATTTTTTCAAATCTGCGCTCCGAATTTTTGCAGGCAGCGTATGTCGCGGCGGCGTAGATAACCACGCAGATTGCAAGAGCGAGAAGCTGGATGCCGGTTTTTTCTCCTGCGGGGGAGCGAAGGAATGCAAGCCCGGGCAGGTGAGGCAGAGTCTCGGCGGCAGCTGTAAGCAAAAACACCGCTATTCCGAAATGAAGAAACGGAACCCCGATTTTGTAAGCTGTTTTAAAAAACCCGCCCGCGAAAAGAATATTGAATGCGGTGTAAATCAGCAGGATAAATGCGAGATAAACGGGAGTAGCATTCATCAGAGCATTGGTTACATACGGCTTTGCGTCTGACAGCGCCGTCATACGCAGAGCGGTCAGCGCGGAGCACAGGAGGAATCCCGCGAGCTGAATAAGGCAGATAAAAGCATATTTTGCCTTGACAAAATCGCTCTTCTTAACCGGAAGCAAAACGGAATAAAGCGTGTCATTGGCCTCGCGCGCATTCTGAAAAGAGTGAAAGATACCAAAGCATATAAAAAACGCGCTCATGAGTATCGGATAGCCGGGCAGCATAGTCATTAACGACGCGACGAGAAAAATGAAAGAAAGCGGAGATGAAGCGAGACGCATTTCTTTAATCAGCAAGTTTTTCATAAAGCGACTCCTTTTCATAGTGAACCATAATATCCTCAAGTGAATTTCCGTACCCGGCAGATGAGTTTCTTTTCATGAATTCTTCCATAGGTTCGCAGGCAATCAGTCTGCCGCCGGCAATATAAGTAATGTCATCGGCGCATTTTTCAAGATCTGTTGTGATGTGTGTTGAAAACAAGATGCTCACGCCTTTATCTCTCAGAAAGATGAAAGTATCAAGCAGCTCCGCGCGCGAAACGGGGTCAAGCCCGCTTGTCGGTTCATCGAGAATCAGCAGCTCCGCGCGGTGAGAGAGCGCAAGAGTCAGACTGAATTTGACCCGCATACCCTCCGAAAGCTCAGACGGAGTTTTTTCTTCGTCAAGAGAAAAAGCGGTCATATATTTACGGTAAGATTCATTATCCCAGTTTTTGTAAAATCTGCTTGTCACGGCACAGATTTCACACAGCTTTTTGCGCTTGTAGTAATCAACCGCTCCGCCGGCGAAACCGATGCGCTGTTTGATTTCATCCTCATCGGCAGGCAAATCCATACCGAGAATGCGCACAGTGCCGCTGTCGGGATGAACGAGGTTGAATATTGATTTGAGAGTGGTGGTTTTACCGGCACCGTTTCTGCCGATGAGACCCATGATCCTGCCGCTGTCAAGAGAAAAGCACACGCTGTCAAGAGTGAATTTCGGGTAGCGCTTGCAAAGACCGGTTACTTCAAGTACTCTCATTATTCCGCCTCCCCGTTATCCGTGTTTTCCGCGCCGAAAATCCTTGAAAAAAAAGATGCGAATGATGATTTCGGCGGTATGGCGAGCCCTCTCTTTTTGTCACCGAGAAGCAGGATAGTGTCACCCGGATTTATACCGAACATATCCCTTGCATCTTTGGGTATTACAATCTGCCCTTTGGTGCCGACGGTGACGCTCCAGGCATATTTTCCTTCCGGTGTATTCATAAAATCATCTCCCTGGTAAAAGTATGAAAAGTATGATTTGTTATACTTGATTATACCACGGCAATGCCGGATTGTCAAGATAAAAAGAATAAAGAGAGCGTCTCTCCGCTCTCTTTTTAAAATACTTATTCGGTTTCATTTTATGAAAGCCAGTATATCCTCTTTCGGCCTGTAACCGACCAGCTGATCGACTGCTTTGCCGTCTTTGAAATAAATCAGCGTGGGTATGCTCTGGATTCCGAAGCT
>CADBOL010000265.1 GCA_902796295.1 Oscillospiraceae bacterium | reverse complement strand
CGTCACGGATAACGGCAGAGGCATCCCGGTCGACACACAGGATCAGACCGGCAAGAGCGCTCTCGAGGTCGTCTTCACCGTGCTTCACGCCGGCGGCAAATTCGGCGGCGGCGGATACAAGGTATCGGGCGGCCTTCACGGCGTGGGCGCATCGGTCGTAAACGCTCTCTCGGAATGGCTCGAGGTCGAGGTACACAGAAACGGCAAAATCCATCAGATGAAATTCGCGCGCGGCGAAATCACTCAGGAGATGAAGGTTATCGGCGACACCGACCACACCGGCACTCATGTCAGATTCAAGCCGGACCCGGAAATGTTTACCGACACTCTCGAATACAGCTACAAGACGCTCTTTGAGCGTATGCGCGAGGAGGCGTTCCTCAACGCGGGCCTCACAATCACAATTACCGACTCACGCCCCGAAAACGCGGGCAGACCCGAAAAAGAGCGCATGGCCACCATGTGCTATGAGGGCGGTATCAACGAGTATGTCGAATTCCTCAACAGGCACAAAACTCCGGTTCACGAAGATATAATCTATCTCTCGGGCAAAAAGGATGACATCCTCGCGGAGCTCGCCTTCCAGTATAACGATTCATACGAGAAAAAGCTCGTATCATTCGCAAACAACGTACGCACTCCCGAGGGCGGCATGCACGAGGTCGGCTTCAGCAGAGCCCTGACCAACGCCCTTAATAAGTACGGAAAGAATAACAAGATAATCAAAGAGGGCGGCATAAGCGGCGAAGACGCTCAGGAAGGCCTTTCCTGCGTAATCTCGGTCAAGCTCACAAACGCCCAGTTTGAAGGCCAGACAAAGGCAAAGCTCGGCAACCCCGAGGTAAGGACTCTTGTGAATTCGCTCGTCTCCGAAGGCCTCGAGCAGTATTTTGATGACAACCCCAAAGTGGCGAGAATCATCCTCGAAAAAGCTCTCAACGCCAACAGGGCCAGAGAGGCCGCGAGGAAGGCAAGGGAAACCGTCAGAAGAAAGAACGGCCTTGAGAGCGGGCAGATGCCCGACAAGCTCCTCGACTGCAACGAAAAAGACCCCTCGCTGTGTGAAATCTACATCGTCGAGGGCGATTCGGCAGCCGGCTCCGCCAGCCAGGGCAGAGACTCGAGATTCCAGGCGATACTCCCGATGTGGGGAAAGATGCTCAATGTCGAAAAAGCAAGGATAGACAAGGTTTACGGCAATGACAAACTCAGCCCGCTGATTGTCGCCTTCGGCTGCGGCATAGGCGAGGATTTCGATATTGAAAAGCTCCGCTATCACAAGATAGTCATCATGAGCGATGCCGACGTTGACGGCGCTCATATAAGGACTCTTCTTTTAACATTCTTTTTCAGATTCATGCGCCCGCTCATTGAGCACGGCTATGTTTACTCGGCAGTTCCCCCGCTCTACAAGCTCTCAAAGGGCAAAACCCAGCGCGTGGCTTATTCCGATGACGAGAGAGACGCCGTTTCCGCCGAGCTCAGAGGCGACAAGGCTGATGCAAAGATAGACATCAGCCGCTTCAAAGGTCTCGGCGAAATGGATCCTCACGAGCTCTGGGAGACCACGATGAATCCCGAAACGCGCACGCTGAGAAGAATCACTCTCGCCGACGCGGAGCTCGCGGACGAAATCTTTACCCTGCTTATGGGCGAAGAGGTTGACCCCAGGCGCGAGTGGATAGAAGAAAACGCACAGTATGTTGTTAATCTTGATATTTAAGGAGGTGGCATTATGGCTCACAAAAGAGATTACAAACCCGAAGACATACTTTTTCCCAACCAGGTCATTACCACCTCGGATATAGTACCCGAAATGAAATCGGCGCTGCTCGACTACGCGATGTCAGTCATAGTCGACAGAGCGCTGCCCGATGTGAGAGACGGCCTCAAACCCGTTCACCGCAGGATTCTCTACACTCTCTTTGAGGATAATCTCACATCCGACAAGCCCTTCAAGAAATCGGCCACCTGTGTCGGCGACGTGCTCGGCAAATACCATCCGCACGGCGACACTTCGGTCTATGA
This sequence comes from Oscillospiraceae bacterium, assembly GCA_902796295.1. GTDB lineage: Bacteria > Bacillota > Clostridia > Oscillospirales > Acutalibacteraceae > CAG-177. The sequence goes on along the minus strand of CADBOL010000265.1, from coordinate 3,272 downwards.
CGCCATGGTGCGTCTTGCTCAGGATTTCTCGATGAGATACATGCTCGTTGACGGCCACGGCAACTTCGGCTCCGTTGACGGAGACCCGCCCGCCGCTTACAGATACACGGAGGCGAGACTGAGCAAAATCAGCAATTTCATGCTCGAGGATATCGAGAAGGATACGGTTGACTGGACCCCGAATTTCGACGAGAGCTGCAAGGAACCGAAGGCCCTGCCCTCAAGATTCCCGAATCTGCTCGTAAACGGCTCCCAGGGTATCGCCGTCGGTATGACGACCAGCATACCGCCCCACAATCTCAGAGAGACGATAGACGCCTGTATCTGCGTGCTCGACAACCCGGAAGCGACACTTGATGACATGATGCAGTATCTCAAGGGCCCCGATTTCCCGACAAAGGGAATCATCATGGGCAGAGCGGGCATCAGAGCCGCCTACGCCACCGGCAGAGGCAAGGTCGTTGTCAGGGCGAGAGCCGAGTTTGAGGAATACGGCAAGGATAACCGCACAAGAATCATCGTCACAGAGCTCCCCTACATGGTGAAGAAGCGCGCGCTCATCAAAAAGATTGCCGATCAGGTCAGAGACAAGAGAATCGACGGCATCTCGGATTTAAGGGATGAGAGCGACAGAAACGGCATGCGTATCGTCATAGAGCTCAAGAGAGACGCAAACGCACAGGTGGTGCTCAATAAACTCTATAACCAGACAGAGATGCAGTCCTCCTTCGGCATTATAATGCGCGCTCTCGTAAACGACCAGAAGCAGCCGAAAATCCTTACTCTCAAAGAGTATTTTGACGAATACATCGCTTTCCAGGAGCAGGTTATCCGCAGAAGGACAAAGTTCCTGCTCAACAAGGCTCTCGAGAGAGCCCATCTGCTCGAAGGTCTCATCACGGCTCAGGATAATATCGACGAAGTCATACACATCATCCGCCACAGCTATGATGACGCCAAGCAGAAACTCATGGAACGCTTCTCGCTCGACGATGTTCAGGCGCAGGCAATCCTCGATATGCGACTCAAGGCCCTGCAGGGACTTGACCACGAGAAGCTTGAGGCGGAATACAAAGAGCTTGAAGAAAAGATTGCATATTACCGCTCTCTTCTCTCCGATGAGAATATGCTCAAGGGAGTGCTCAAGGATGAGCTCACCGCGATAAGAGACAAATTCGGAGATGACAGAAGAACAGAGATAGTCGATGTCAGCGGAGAGGTTGATATCGAGGATCTCATCCCCGAAGAGGAGTGCGTATTCACGCTCACCGAGATGGGCTACATCAAGAGGACTCCCGCTTCGGAATACAGACAGCAGGGCAGAAACGGCAGAGGCTCGAGAGGTGTCAAGACAAGAGATGAAGACACCGTCAAGACGCTCTTCACCTGCTCCACACACGATTTCATAATGTGCTTCACCAATCAGGGCAGAGCCTTCCGTATCAAGGGATATGAGATTCCCGAGGGCTCAAAGAACGCCAAGGGCACAAATGTCGTAAATGTGCTGCAGATAAATCAGGGCGAGAGAATCACCGCGATGATAAAGGTGCCGAATTTCGGCGAAGAGGATGTATTCCTCGTAATGCAGACGAAGAAGGGCGTAATCAAAAAGACTTCGCTCGACAACTTCAAAAATCTGCGCAAGGTCGGTATCAGGGCCATCAATCTCGGCGAGGATGACGAGCTCGGCTGGGTACGCCTCACAGACGGTGAGCAGACGCTCTTCATAGGCACAAAATACGGCAGACTGCTCTATATTGACGAAAAGAGCGTCAGAAACATGGGCCGTACGGCGGCGGGCGTGAGAGCCATCCGTCTCAAGAATGATGACGACTGCGTTGTCGGCATGGATGTCAAGCAGGATGACCGCCCGGTGGTAACGATTACCGAAACCGGCAAGGGCAAGCTCCTCGAGGGCGGCAGGCTCTTTGACACACACGGCAGAGGCACTGCGGGCCAGCTCAACATGAAGGTTGACAAGACCGGCTTTGTCATCAGCGTTCAGTCCGTCAACCCCGATGACGACCTTATGCTCATCACTCTCAACGGCGTTATCATAAGGATTCCCGTTGACTCGCTCAGCGTTCAGGGCAAATACGCCACCGGCACAAAGGTTATCCGCCTCGACGAGGGAGACAAGATAATTTCGGCAATCTCCGTCGCCAGAGAGGAAGCGGAGGAAACCGAAGGCGAAGATGCCCCGGAGGAGACCGCAGAGGCCGGAGAAAACACCTCACCGGCAGAAACTGAAGAAAACAGTTGATTTATTATAAAAATACAAGTATAATTGTTCTATTATTTAATAATCATTTATCTGTCCACTCACCATTTGATGAAAAGCGAGGGAATTTATGAAAATAGCATTGATAGCACATGACGCGAAAAAAGAGCTTATGGTTCAGTTCTGCATCGCCTACTGCGGCATTCTCAGCAGACACACTCTCTTTGCAACGGGCACTACCGGCAAGGTGGTATCCGAGGCTACCGGTCTTGAAATCAACAGATTTTTAAGCGGCTCACAGGGCGGAGACCAGCAGATAGCATCGAGCATTGCGTGCAACGAGATAGACCTGCTGCTTCTCTTCAGGGATCCCCTTACCGCAAAAGACAACGAGCCGAACGAAGCTACGCTTCTTCGACTTTGCGATGTACACAACATTCCCGTCGCGACCAATATCGCGACCGCAGAAGCTCTTATCCACTCGCTCGCCAGAGGCGACCTCGACTGGAGAAATATTGTTAACCCCACTAAGTAAAGGACTGATTTGATTGGCTTTATTGACCAAGGCGGTAAAGGGCACTCAGGATATGCTCCCCGGGGAGACCGGCAAGCAGAGATATCTTGAAAACATGCTCTTTGAAACCGCCGGAAGTTTCGGATTCAGAGAAATAAGGACTCCGGTATTCGAGCACACCGAGCTGTTTCAGCGCGGAGTAGGCGAAACCACCGATGTTGTCCAGAAAGAAATGTATACCTTCGACGACAAGGGCGGCAGATCAATCACGCTCAGACCCGAGGGCACTGCAGGCGCGGTCAGGGCGTTCCTCGAGCACGGCCTTTTCAATGAGGCGATGCCGCAGAAGCTCTGCTACCTGCTCAGCTGCTACAGATACGAGAAGCCCCAGGCAGGCCGCTGGAGGGAATTCCAGCAGTTCGGCGTGGAGATGTTCGGCTCCGCCTCCCCTCAGGCGGACGCGGAGGTCATCAGCGTTGCCTATCAGATATTCGAGTATCTTCAGATAAGCGGGCTTGAGCTTCAGCTCAACTCAAT
>CADBOL010000264.1 GCA_902796295.1 Oscillospiraceae bacterium | reverse complement strand
CAGATTAAAAGAGAATATACAAGTAAATAAAATTTTAATTGTATTAACAGTTTTTTAAAGAATTTATATTAGAATTTCAAAAAATCTGTTGAGGGTAAATCTATGAAAGATATATACATATCCGGTGAACCGAGAGAGGTAGAAATGGAAGATGTCTTTTCCGATTCTTCTCATTCATTACAGTCTCCCGATCCTCCGGAAAAAGGAAAAAAGAGGCGTAAAAAGAAGCGCAAAAAGAAAAGCCGCCTGATAAAATTCATCAAAGCGGTCTTTATAATATTTGTTGTTATTACTCTTTTGATTTCGGGCACGGCTCTGGTCTCGGGCTATAAATTCAGATTTCATAAAAGAAATCAGTACATTTCAATTACAGATCTTTACAACAGCCCGTTTGTCACGAATATTCTTCTTATCGGCACAGATGAGGCGAGCGGGGGTGCATCAAGGTCCGATTCAATGATTCTGCTCTCTCTCGATTATACTCACGGCAAGATTAAAATGACATCTTTCCTTCGCGACTGCCTTGTTATGATACCGTCGAAGGGAACAAAGAATAAACTGAATTCGGCTTATGTTTACGGCGGTGCTCAGCTGCTTTGCGACACGATAGAGTATAACTTCCGTGTTGATATCGACCGTTATGTCAAAGTCGATTTCGATATGTTCACAAAGATGATTGACAATCTCGGAGGTATCGATATCGAGGTTACCGCTGCAGAGGCGGACTTTATCAACAGGACCACAAGGCACACAGTATCGAGCGGCAAGAGTGTTCACCTTAACGGAGCCGAGGCATTGGTTTACGCGAGAATAAGAAAGCTTGACTCCGATTATATGAGGACTTTCAGACAGAGGAAAATCATTACCGCGCTGATTGATAAATTCACTCACACATCTCCTCTTGAGCTGATAAAAGCAGTAAACTCCGTGCTTCCTCTGCTTGAGACAGATCTTAATCCGCTTGATATTGCATTCACCGCTTACAAGGGTGCTTTTGCCGCTGCGTTTTTTGATATTCAGCAGATGAAGATGCCCGAAGATAATATGATGAGGACAGGATATGTCGGCAATCAGTGGGCGGAAATTCCCGATTTGGCAAAATGCATACAGGCATTGTATGACTTTATCTATAAATCTTAAGGGCTAAGCATTTAAGCGAAAAACAAACAGACAGGAATATTAAAAAGCTCACGGGTTGTATTAACCTGTGAGCTTAATTTATTTGTGTTATTTTAATTAATTGTATGTATAAGGAATAATTGATTATATTGTCTGTTTTCGGCGGCTTTTTGCCCTTGCCGTACTTATGTACTGTCTGCGGTCAAAAATCCGCCGTTTTCATCTTAACTGCTACGCCCTACCAAGCGCCGGAGCTGTCGCAAAATTTTAATTTGCGGCAAACCCGTCAGTTTATGTTTTATCAATAAATAAATCCAGTCTGAACAGCCACTTGAAAAACCATATAACTTTATCAAAGAATCCCGCTTTTGATTTAAGAGATACAGATGACGTTATTTCTTTTCCGCTTTCATCCTTGACGGTTTTGCCGTCGGGATCAACAAGACGGAGTGTTACTGCCGATTCTCCGCCGGATACCGATTTCATCCGGAAATCAAGGCTGTTTTCGGAGCCTTCGAATCCGCTGCCGTCTGCGCTCCAGACGAGCTTGTATCCATCCGGTACGGTGCCGCTGCACTGATAATGTAACACTATAGTGTGGCCGTATGGTATTTCGGTTTTTGAAGGAGTTCTGATTCCGATTTTAAGCTTCTTGGCCGCCGCTTCTTTTTCGGCTCTGTCCTGTGCCGCGTTATATTTGTCATTCTTTTCTTTATCGTATAAAAGTCTGCACACTTCGCAAATGCCGTCATCGTTTTCATCCGTGTGGCCTTTTGCCGGTACGGCGATATTGTTTTCTCTGCTCAGCTCAGCGCCGCATACCGTGCAGTAAACCGCACTGTCATAGCTTCCTTTTTCGGTGCATGAAGGCTGTTTTTCATTTATTCTTACCGCCTGAGAAGGGGTATGGTCTGCGAGCGGAAGCTCTTCAAATGTGGTGTAGTCACATCTTGAACATATGTCAAACGGTTTCCTTCCCGGCTTTTTGCAGGTGGAAGGCTTGCCGTCATAGTGAATGAGATCGTGGCCCAGAGGCGGAGTTTCGGTGTATTCTCTGCTCAGTTCCTCGCCGCAGATACCGCAGTAAACAACGCCTTCATAGTTTCCGCCTTCGGTGCAGGTCGGAGGCGTTTCTTTTTCTCTTGCCGGGTCGAGAGGAATGTGAGCTCCGAGCTCTTTGTATTTAAGCTCTCTGCTGAGCTCCGTCGAGCAGTATGAGCAATAAACGACCTCTTCATATTCTCCCGCTTCAAGACAGGTGGAAACTGTCGAATTCTCTATCACAAACGGGGCGGGAATATGATCTGTCATGGGGATTATTTCTGTTTTTTCGGCCCCGCAGACTGAGCAGACATATTTTTTATAGCCTGCTTCAACGCATGTGGGCTCCTTTGAATCGGTAAATTCAAAATCGTGACCGCAGACGGTCCAGCGCGCAAAGAGTTTTATATCGGCCTTGATTATCTGAGCCGCGTTTACCTGAGTGCCGCCGCTCTTAGCCGTGAACCAGCCTTCAAAGGCATAATTCAGTTTCCGGGTTTCGGGCAGCGCGCCGAGGGGCGAACCGTATGTAACTGTTCTTTCGGGCTCGGTTTCATTTCCGCCGTCATAATCAAAAGTAATCTTATGGCTTGTCTGCGGAAGGATTGCCGTGCACTTTATTGCGGGGCGTATTCCCTTATCGGTGTATTCGACCGATCCCGTCCCGGCAAAGCCGGAGTAATCGACAAAAGCGGCGTTTCTCGAGGTGTTGCCGGCATTTCTCAGCCACCAGGGCGAATTCCCGGTTTCATCACGCTGAAGGCCCTGAATACCCGCGTAATCTGTACCGGTTGCGGTCCTTGACCCGTCGGCGGTTAAGCCCGCCGCAAATCCCAGGGCAGTATTCTGAATATCTTCGTAACTCAGCAGGAATACCTTATCGTCTGTGCTTTCAGCGGCATATTGCTGCCAGCTTTTATTGAATGAATCGTTGACAAGCGGCACCGAAGCGATCTGTGACTGCTCATCAGCCGTAAATGCCGTGTTGTAAAAATCCTCATTCAGGAAGCTGTAAACCGAAGAGGCGGTATATTTGCAGGCCTTTGCCGTTAATCCATCATCACCGTAGCATGCCGCTCCGCAGGAATCGGTACCGCTGACATAAATCAGTTTGCTGTAAGGCTGAGAGTCTGTGATATACTGTGAAATCATGAGACCGGCAGAGGCATCCAGTATTTTCCACTCAAGCGGTTCATATCTGAAATAATAAACCGTATCCGGAGCGTAGCCGTTATCATCGACAAAACTCGATTTTTCCTGAGCGGGCTTATAAGTCTGTCTGGGTCTGTAGGATGAAAATGTTACCGCTCTGTATTTTTCACCGCCGTATGATATATCGCAGTATTTCATATAATCCGAGGCGGTCATTGTTCCCTCTGCACCCGTTCCGGATAAGTATGAATAAGAAACCCAGTTTTTGGTCTGAGCATCAAGAGAAGATATCAGGGTGCTGTCGGTGACCCTGCTCTGCGGATATGAACCGAATTCAAAAATGTCACCTGCGGAATACGCACCGGCCGAAGACATGAACGGCACGGCACAGCAGAGCATTGTCAGGGTAAGGATAATGCAGAGTATTACAGATACAGGTCTGAGTTTATTCTTCATCACTCCGCCGCCTCCTTTGCGTTTTTTACGTATCAATTATACCATCATGCTTTTTGTTAAAAAAGCAATTAATTGTAAATTATTATTTCAGGCCTTTAATCTTCGATTTTTGCCTTTCTCGAATTGATTGCCTTGAATTTTTCAATATCGAATTTCGGCTTTCTGTAATAGGTGTAAACACCGTTTTGCTCCTGCTCGACATCTGTCAGCTGAGTGTAGCAGAAGGCAAACATTTTGCCGTTGTCAAGCAGGGCATCCGTAAGGCCTTTGTATCTCGCGAAATATTCCTCTTCACTCCTGGGCCCGTTTCCGTATCCCCAGGCGGATTCATTGTCATTGTCGACAGACCATCTGATTCCGCCGTATTCACTTACAAATACTATTCCGCCGTTATAGTGAATGTCGCATCTCTCATTTACCGGATCTCTGAGCTCTCCTGTTTTTTCGAATTTCTCGTATCTCTCTGAGAAAATATCAACATCCTGCTCATAGTCGTGAATATCCCATACATCGGTAATCACGTGATAGTTTCCGCTTGTATCGATACACGGGCGTGTTTTGTCGAGCGCCTTTGTCATTTCGTAGATAGTTGCAAGAAGCTCGTCTCTCTGCTCTCTGCCGTCGTAATTCCAGGTTTCGTTGAACGGACACCAGCCGATTATTGACGGATGGTTATAATCCCTCTCTATTTCCTGAGCCCACTCGGGAAGCATGGCGTCTGTAGCGGCGGGATTGCTGTAATCGAGACCCCAGTTTGGATATTCGCCCCATACGAGATAGCCGAGGCGGTCGCAGTGATAGAGGAATCTCGGCTCAAAGATTTTCTGATGAAGGCGGGCGCCGTTGAAGCCCGCTGCCATGGACATCT
>CADBOL010000263.1 GCA_902796295.1 Oscillospiraceae bacterium | reverse complement strand
TGACCGCGTCAACTATCGCGAGCGAGAGAGCGGGGTCTTTTGCCGCCATATTATACATGGCGCCGTGAGGTTTCACATGCTCGAGCTTTGCGCCTTTTGCCTTTGCGAAGGCGGCGAGAGCGCCCACCTGATAAAGTGTGAAATCATAGACCTCTTCGGGCGTGACATTCATTTTTGTTCTGCCGAAATTCTCCTTGTCGGGGTAGCCGGGGTGTGCGCCGAGAGCCGCGCCGCTTTCAAGGCAGATATCAACTGTCTTTTTCATAAGAACGCTGTCGCCCGCGTGAAAACCGCAGGCAATATTTGCGCTTGTGACGAGAGGAATTATTTCCGCGTCAAACGCCGCGCCCTCTCCGAGGTCGGAGTTTAAGTCGATTTTATACATAATCTCACCTCAGTATTTAAGATTTACGTTTTTGACATCGGTTATGAACATATGGCCGGGGGCGTGAGTGATTGCAAAAGGAGGCTTGCTCTGCATCACGGCATTCTGAGGAGTGACTCCGCACGCCCAGAAGACGGGGATTTCACCTTCGTTTACGGTCACGCTGTCGCCGTAATCGGGTTTCATGATATCGGAAATACCGATTGCCTCCGGGTTCCCTATCTGAACGGGCGCTCCGTGAACTCTCGGCATAGCCGCGGTCACATTCACGGATTTGACCACAAGATCATTGGGAATGGGTCTCATTGAAACGACCATATTTCCGTGGAATTTACCGGCCGGCTGCAGTTTTATGTTCGTATTGAACATCGGCACGTTTTTCCCCTCCTGAATATGTCTGACGGGGATTTCAGCTTCGAGCATTTCGCTCTCAAAGCTGAATGAACAGCCGATGAGGAAATAAACAAGATCATTGCGCCAGTAATCCGAGATATCGGTCACTTCTTCTTTGAGTATTCCGTTTTCCCATATCCTGTATTTCGGGAAATCCTTGCAAATGTCACCGTGAGACGCCATTGTCTTTATCTCTTTTGAGCCGACATCGCCCACCTCAAGTATGGGGCAGGGCTTCGGGTTCCTCATGCAGAAAAGGAGAAAATCAAAAGCGTAATCCTCAGGCAGTATGCAGAGATTCGCCTGAGCGTAACCGTTGCACATACCCGAGGTCTGGAAGTCTATTTTTCCTTCTCTTATGAGCTCTTTGACTTGCTGCGGATGCATTTCAGAATAGTCCATACAGTCCTCACATTTCTTTTTCCATTTTAATTATGAGTTTAATAAATCTTCGATATATTTCTTCTTTTTTATCGCGAGTTCCTCTGCCTCTTCGACCGTAATGCGTGAGAAGCGGATTTTATTTCCGGGTTTCGCCTGAGCGAGTTTCGGAAGGTCCGAGGAGGCGACAGTCGCTATTTTGGCATAGCCGCCTGTTGTCTGATGGTCCGCCATCAGGATTATCGGCTTGCCCGAATTCGGTATCTGCACCGAGCCGAAGACAATGCCGTCGGAAATGATGTCGTTTCCGCTTATTCCCTTGAGTTCGGGCCCTTCAAGGCGTATTCCCATCCTGTCAAGATCGGATGTGACAGTATATATTTCTCCGTAAAATCTGCCGAGGGTTTCTTCGTCAAACATATCGCTCTGCGGGCCCGGTACAGCTCTTATAAGAATGGTATCGGAGCCGTAAAGAGGGATTTCGGCACTGCGCCCTTCGGGATTTCCGGCGGGGGCGGGGTAATCGATTTTATCGTATGTTCTGAGCTTTCTGCCCTCATAACCGCCGGCGCCGATTTTGAGGTTTGTCGAGGCGCTGCCCATGACGGCAGGCACCGAAAAACCGCCCGACACCGCGAGATAGCATCTCATCCCCGATATGGCGTTGCCGACAGAGATAATGTCGTTTTTATCTGCTTTGTAAACGGTGTTGTTATTAACCGGCATATCGTTGAGCTTCGCTTTGAAAACACCGCCCGAAAGGCAGAAGAAGGTTTCACTTGTGAACCAGGCGGTGAGCCCCTTCATCGTCATCTCGATTACGGGAGCGCCCGGGTCGTTTTTAAGAAGGGCGTTTGCGGTTTTTGCGGCGTGCGGATCCATAACTCCGCTCTGAGTGAAGCCGTTTTTCATTGAGCCGAATCTGCCCGCATCCTGCACCGTGGAGAGTGCTCCGCCCGTGATTATCTCAAGCATCGCGCACCTCCGTTACTTTAACCTCAAAGCCGCCGTTTTCGATCTGCTTTTCGATTTCATTGTATTCCTCAAGAGTAACCGGGTAAAACTCAATATAATCACCGGCCTCATAGAGTATGGGCTTCTCCCTTTTCAGATCAAAAACTTTGACCGGAGTTTTGCCTATGAGCTGCCATCCGCCCGGCGATGCAATCGGGTATATTCCCGTCTGATTGCCGCCGATACCGACAGCGCCCTCAAAGATTTCAAGGCGAGGGGATTTAAGACGCGGAGTGGCTATTCTCTCATCAAGACCGCCGAGATATGCAAACCCCGGCAGAAAGCCGAGCATATATATAAGATAGGGTGATGAGGTGTGGATTTTTATTATCTCTTCGGCGGTGAGCCCCGTATGCTCACAGACATTATTCATATCGAGGGCGAATTTTTCATCATAACACACGGGTATGTGATAAACCTTTGCGCTTCCGGATTCTCCGGATGACATGGTTTTGATAATCTCCGCGAGCTTTTCCCTGAGCTCTGCCGCTCTTATGACAGAGCAGTCATAAAAAACCGTGAGCGATGTGAATGTCGGCACGGTTTCTATAATACCGTCAATGCCCCCGCCGGCGATAATGTCTGCGAGAGCTGTGACGTATCTGTTTACTTCTTTACTGATTTCTCTTTTGAACTGCACGGTTACGGCAGTATCCGCATTGGGCAGAAACTCATATTGCGGGCCTGCTCCGCCGTCAGTTCCGGAATTATTAAGCATCAGCCGAAGAATCCTTTCCTGATTGTGTTTTTGAACCAGTGCTCCGTTTTGTCGGAGACGGTGGGAGGATATTCAATGAGAGCTTTCATCATATCTACCATGGGGCAGTTTATGTTTTCGCCGAAGCCGTCGATATAGGGCCTTGCTTCGCCGTACATATCAAGCATGCCGGCCTTTGCCGCCGCCTCCATAACCTTTGCCTGTGTTTCGCCGTTATGGAAGAGCTCCGGCTTTCCGAGAATGAAAGCAGCCGCCGCCATGAGCGCGTTGCAGCCCCAGTCCGAAACGGTGGCGGTGATTATGTTATCCGCCGCGGTGTCCGCGAGGATGCCGTACCCCGTGCCGGCTTTGCAGCCGCCGAGCTCGGCGTAGGGGACATATTCCCTGATATGATCCTCTATGGCTCCCATTCCTATCTCATTGCCCAGGTCGCCTATCGAGAGATTCCATATGCCGAGATCCTGACATTTTCTGAAAAGGATATCATATTTTGCTTCGTGCTCTGTGGTGTTTACTCCGGTAGCGTTATGGAAATATCCGTTTTTATTCGCGCCGGGCGCCTCGTTTGTGAAGCAGACACAGGGCTTTCCGTGAGAGAGGATTTCATCCGCCTGGCTTTCCGCAAGGGAAATATCCTTTGTGAAGTTTACGATGCAGACGGTGTTTTCGCCGATATTGTCAATATCATAGGTGAAATTCATGCCGAGCACAGCGCACATATCTTCAATCGCTTTGTCGCACTGGTCGGGGACTATCATCACGGGCTTCGCGCCGAAAGCGTTAATAACGAATTTTGCGAAAACCGTTGATGAAATGATGCCGTCGGTCTCAGCCATCTTCCAGGGGAGAAGCACAAAGCCGGTGAGAATATAGAAAAGCTCACCTTTTTTCGCGTGCTCAATAAGGCCTTTGGCGGCGTGAGTGGAGGTCGGCTCGCCGGTAAATCTGCGCGAGCCCTCATAAAGGATACGGCAGACGCCGTATCCCCTCGGGTCAAGATTCATAAGAGAATCAAGGTCTTCGCCTATGTTAAGGATTGTCAGCTCCTGTGTATTCATCTGCACTGCGCCTCATAATCCGCAACGAGCGAATCCTGTATGGTTTTGAGCATTTCGGGAGCTTTGCCGCCTACGGGTTTACCGTCAACGTGCGCTACCGGGATGCAGAATGAACCTGTTGAGTGAACTATGACTTCATCCGCATTCATAAGCTCATCGAGTGTGTATTCTCTCTCCTCGGTCTGATAGCCGCATTTCTCGGCGAATGCGAGAAGGCGGATTCTTGCGGTACCGGGCAGGATTTTGTCGTCGAGCGGATGGGTAATGACTTTGCCGTCTTTGAATATGGAAACATTTGAGTGAGCGCACTCTGTCACGATATCTCCTCTGTGGAATATCGCCTCTTTGCAGTTCGCTCTTGCCGCGGCTGTGGCAGCGAGAACGGAGGGAATCAGATTGAGTGTTTTGCAGTTGCAATATAAGAAACGCTTATCCTCATAAGTGATAACATCAATGGGAGTATAGGTATCCGCTACCGGCTGGGGAGTAAGGGTAATCCAGAGATTTCCCTTCATATCGGCCTCGTAGATATGGTTTCTCTGAGCCGTGCCTCTTGTGCACTGGAGATAGACGAACTGATCGCCGTCATCAACCTTGAGAACGAGCTCTTTGAGAAGGGATACAAGCTCTTCTTTTTCCATAGGGATATTGATTTCGAGGATTTTGGCGCTGTTATAGAATCTCGTGATGTGATGCTCAAGATCAAAAATCTTGTGATTATGCGCGTAAGTAGCGTCATAGATGCCGTCGCCGAACCAGCACACGCGGTCAGTCATGGGGATTGTCATTTTGTCGATTTCATCGTATTTTCCGTTGTAGTAGCCTAAGTCTTTCATTTTCATCACCTCATAGATTGTAAAAAGAGACAAAAGCAACCTCTGTCGAGACACCTTTGCCCATCCTCTTAATTATATACTTTAATAGCAAAAAGTAAAGTATTAAATCAAAAAAATATTCAATTGTTTTCGGATTATTGAATTTTGAAATTCCGTATGATAAAATAACCGATATGAGCGGGGGTGATGAAAACGGAAAGCTTTGTATTTTTTATAGATATTGACGATACGCTTATGGTGCACGGCAGAGTCAGCATGAAAAACAGGCAGGCGATAAATCAGGCGAGAAAAGCCGGGCACCGGGTTTTCATAAACACCGCGAGATCATACGGCATAGTGCCAGATAAAATAAAGCGGCTGAGAGTTGACGGGTTTGTTACTGCGCTCGGCTGCAATGTGAAATACAGGAAAAAGGAGATTTACTCGGCAAAGATGCCGCTTGAGGAGTCGGCCGGGATTCTCGATTATTTCACAAAGACAAAGCGGGTTCTTCACCTTGAGGGAGACAATGTTTTCCTCTCCAACATCGAAGAGGGAGTGCCCGTTGTCAGAACCGGCAGGGAGCTTCTCAGAAGATATCCGGATGAAAACATACCGAAGTTTTTCATACCGGGTGTGCTGACCGTAAAAGAGCAGGCATATCTCTCCGAAAAGTATAATTTTTATCAGCATGAAACTTATGCCGAATTCTGCCTCAAGGGCAACAGCAAGGCAACTGGCATAAAGAGGGTTATGGATTATCTCGGGCTCGATATGAGCCGGAGCGTCGCGATGGGCGACAGCCTCAATGACCTTGAAATGCTTGAGACAGCCGGCGTTTCGGTCGCGATGGGCGACGGAGTTGAAAAGGTCAGAGCAGCGGCGGATATCGTTACCTGTCCCGCGTCTGAAGGCGGGGTCGCCGAGGGTATTTACAGGATTATCGGGTGAATTCCGGACCGTTCAATCCGGATTTTATGCCGCCTGTACTGCGGCCGTTATTTTATCCGGTCTTACGCGATATAATTAAATTGAAAATAATTCCGACGGAAGGATGATTTTATGAAAAAGTATGCTTTAAGGTCAGTATCTCTTTTGCTCTGCGCTGTGATTATGTTATCCGGCGCGGTCTGCGCCTTTGCAAAAGAAGAAAGAGAAACATACACCGGCAAAGTGCTCATGGCGGTGAATACGGATGCAAACTATCTGTTCTGCGATAACGGATGCTATTCTTTTGATTTGAGCAATTTGAATAAGAGCGTAAAAGGGCAGACGGAGGAAAAAAACGCTTCCGGCAAAAGCGCTCCCGATGTAATTGATGATATTGAAATAGCCTCGCCTGATGAATATGAAGCTTATCTCAAAGCTCATAAGAATGAGCCGCAGGCGCTGATTCATAATGAGTATAAGGCCGGAGATACGAAGAAAATCAATATCAGTTATAAAGACAATAACGGAAACAGCAGAATAACCGTTAAATGTATCTGTATCGGCAGGGACTGCACTGTCTGGACTCAGGTTTTTGACGACGGTTCGCTCTATGATACCGAAGAAGCCGCGAAAGAAGCCGCCGACTTCTATGACTCCGTGCATAAAGCGGAGGAGGGGGTTTTCGGCAAAAACCTCATTGACACAGACGGCGACGGTAAATTTGCGATAATCAGCTATGATATAGATCACGAAGAGAATCTCGGAGGATATGTAATTTTCCGGGATTTGGCGAACACATTCGGCTTTATCGATAAAGTCTTTGCTCCTTCGGATGCTCTCATAGGTAATCATATGGATTGCGTGTATATGCACGGATTGCATAATGAGTCAACGCTTGTTCACGAGTATCAGCATTATCTTTTCGGCTGTAATGAGTATTTCGGTAAAACCAATTTTGATTACATTTCAGGTGCTGAGTCATTTGTAAATGAAGGCTTTTCGCGCTGCGCCGAGGTAATCTTTGCGGATTATATTTTCTGGATTGGAAGCGCGATGGAAAGAGCCGGTGATATTTCACTTATTGACTGGGAATTTGATTACGATTGCTATACGATATCCGGTGCCTTCTGTAACTATCTGAGAAACCGCTACGCTATACTCACAAATGATAAATCAGAAGATTTTGCCGGAAAGGACTTCTATCTCGAATATCACAGCAGAAGAAATCTGATGAATCAGCTTAATTCGATGGAAATATTCGGAGACTTACTTTACCCGGCCGATAAATATCCGGAGCTCAAGAGCAGCGAAGCAAGGGCAAAACAGCTGCTGATAGATTTCTGGAAAGCGGTTCTGCTCAGAGAAGAGACCGGAATCCACGGCTTCAACGGAGAAGACATAGTTCAGGGCTCATATATTGAAGAGGAGCTTCCTGCTGAGACGGAAACTCTCGGGGCAGGTATGGCGAAGTTTTATGTTACGGACTACGGCAAAAAAGCCGATGCCGTTATTAAGAGCAAATCAGATAATATATATTTTGAGGCTCTTGATGTTGAAGGAATCTGCGAGATCACATTTGATTATAATTATGAGGGAGCGCCGGAGCCCGAGCGGGTATTTCATTTAACCGACGTTGAATCGTTTCCGCTTGAATTCAGAGACGGATACAATTTAATCGGCTGGTCGGAGAATAAGGATGCCAAAGAGGCAGATTACACTCCTTATGAGACGATTAAAGCTGTGAATGACACCGTATATTATGCGGTATGGAAAGAGTGGCCGGTTGTTGAAGAGGAAACGGAGTACGGCAGAGATTTATTCCCGGAAACCGGTTATGTTTATAACGCATACTTCACTCCCGAAGAAACAGCTTACTATTCGGTTATTATGAGATACTGTAATGCTTCCGTTTATGAAGAAGACGGATATAACAGGTTTGAGCCGTGCTATGCAGGGTATGATTATAATGAAGGAAAATCAGTGGCAACATATCATCTTACGGGCGGAAAAAAATATTCAATAAGTATTTATAATTATGCCCGCAGCTTGGATTCTGATGCTTCCTTCAGCTTCAGCATTGTCAGAGAAACCGGTAGTTTCAAGCTGACTTTTGTAACAGACGACGAGAGTTTCATCAACTCTTATGAAGGAAAAACCGAGTATTATCTTCCGTGGGCAGGCGGTGATTTTGACAAGGCTTTTACCGGATGGTCTCTTAAAAAAGATGCGGAAACACCGGATTACAAAGCCGGAGAATTGCTGAAGCTGACAGAGGACACCACGCTCTATGCTGTATATAAGCCAAACACGGTTATTACCGGCGACGGAGAGTATAAGACCGGCGAAGATGACTATTATATTATTTTCAACCCTGAATCAAGCGGCACATATTCAATAACCTGCAGCGAAAGCGGAACAGTGTGGATTAAGGATGAAAACCATAAAAATATAGGAGAATTTTCCGGAAGCGGTGAAGGTGTTTTTGCTGCGGGTCATAAGTATTATTTTGAACCCGATAACATTGCAAGCTTTACTGTAAAAAAAGTATCCGGCAAAACCGAAACCGAATTAATAATAGTTGACAGAGATGGCAATGAGCTTTATGCAGACAAGGGAAAGGCGTTTTATACCGTACCCGATATTGAGCCCGAAGATAATTATGAAGGAGAGTTTATTGAGTTTTGGGGTCCGAGAGGAGGAGCGTATGAAAGCGGAGATACCGTTTTCGTTCTGAATGAAGCGGAGCTGACACCGGAGATATTTTTGAATTATTGTCACTCGGGTGAAACATGGGTTATTGCCGGCAGCGAAGGAGCGTACATTACCGCCTTCAACAAAAAAGACAACCGCAGGTATTTCTTCTTTGACGCGGATAAAAAAGGTCTTTACAGAGTCAAAGCGAAGGGCGGTCTTGCCTACTATGAAGAGCTCCCCGACAGCGAAGATAATATCCTCTGGTATAATACCGATGACGGGTGCTATGTATATATGAAAAATGTTGATGAAAAAATTATTATTATGCTCGATCCCGGGGTCACGGAATTCACGATTGAAAAAATTGAAGGTGATAAAACCGTAACCTTTTCGGCAGAGGGTGCGGCAAATGTACCCGATTCGATTGTTACCGATGGGCTTGCCTATATACCCGGCACAGTGCCCGACAAGGACAATGAAATGTTTTACGGCTGGCTGTATACATACACCTTCCGCGGGGAGGAATGCAACGAGCTTATCGCGCCAGATTCGATATTCCTTGTCTGTGAAGATACCGTTCTTACGGCTGAATTCACGCGCCTCACCCTGCTTGAGAGAATTCTGAACTGGATTCTCGAGCATATTTTCACCCCGTTACTTGAGCTTTTGAGTTAACAAATCAGGCTCGCAGGAAGTATTAACAACCTGCGAGCCTGTATTATATTTATCCGGAGCGAAGCGACCTTTAACTGCTAACTGCTCCCTGCTGATTGCTGACTGACGGCGCGGATGTATCCGCGCCCTACAATCTGTTGCCTTGACCGCACACTTGGCCCTCTCCACGAACGGAGAGGGTGGCACGGCTAAAAGGATTAAAGCCGTGACGGGTGTGGGCGATAAATCAGTCATGACAATTCATTGCACATTGCTGATTAAGAAAAGCCGCCGAAAACAGACCATACAATCAAAAAACCTTATTATCCATTTTCAAATAAACAAAAAGAAAAAGGCTCGCAGGAAGTATTAACAACCTGCGAACCTTAACATATTATTTGTCTGTTTGTTTTTCGCTTAAATGCTTCGCTCCGTCAGACGTTTTCTCTGTATTTTTTCCTGATAAATCTGAATATCAGGAACGCCGCGCAGAGCAGCAGGAATACACCTATGCATATCGCGTATTTCACCGTTTCCGCCGTCATCTTTTCAGCGTCCGCGCCGAGTGCGTTTTCTTCGCCGCCGAAGAATATCGAGGCGTAGCTGTTTCCAGAGGGGATGTAGTTTTTGACATCATCCCAGAGGGTGCTCATAAGAGCGAGAGTTTCGGGCGAGAGGTTTTTAAACATCTGCGTCTGAAACGCTCCCTCTTCGGGGTAGAGCAGCTCATCCTCATAATATGAGTATTCGGGGTTTGTGTAAACCGCCTCGTTAGGGCTGCCGTAGCAGATATATTCCGCGTTTGCAAGAGCGATTTCCGGCTCGTTGAGGAAGTTCAGATAGAGCTCCGCGGCGAGCTTGTTTTTGGCTCCGCTGAGTATGCAGGCGGCGTCAACGAAATAGTTTACGCCTTCCTTCGGGTAAACAAAAGCGAGGTCTTCGTTATTGTCGTGCATTGTGAGATAGTCGCCCACATAGTAGGGCGCGAGAGCGTCTTCACCCGATTCCATTTTAAGGAAAACTTCATCGTTGACATAGACGGGTGAAACAGTTTTCTGCTCCTTGAGCAGGGCGGCCGCGGTTCTCCACGCGACATCGGATTCCATATTGTAATCCATTCCGAGTATGCTCTGAGCTATGGCAAAGGCATCTCTCGGGTTGTTGAACATCAGTATGCTGTTGGCGTATTTCTTATCCCAGAGAGCCTTCCAGCTCGTGGGGGCTTCATCAACCATTTTTGTGTTGTAGATGAGGCCGACATAGCTGACGGTGAAAGGAATGGAATATTCGTTATCCGGGTCGTAATTGAGGTTTCTGTATTTTTCGGGGATATATTTGTAATTGGGAATGTTGTCAAAATCTATTTTCTCAAGCATTCCCTCTTTTATCATACGGGCTATCATATAATCCGAAGGGATTACCACATCGTATGATACGCCGCCGCTTTTGAGCTTTGAATACATGACCTCATTGTTGTCAAATGTGTCATAGACGACCTTTATGCCGTATTTTTTCTCAAACTCGGCGTTGACATCGATTGTGCCGTCCTGACCGTCCGAGATATATTCGCCCCAGTTATAGACATAGAGCTTTGTGCCTCTGAGCGCCTCGATCTCGCTGTCACTCGCTGCATATGAGAGCTCAAGCGGGGTCAGCGCAAGAATGAGGGCAATAATAAGTGCGGATATTCTTTTCATCTTTTTCACCTCACCTTTTTCTTTCCGTTTTTTCTTCACTCTTCTGCTGAGCTATGTTGTAGAAAATCAAAAGAATCAGGATGCTCATGAAAATAATCGCGGAAAGAGCATACATATCGGGCTTGACTCTCTTCTTTGTCATTGAGAATATGACTATCGGCAGGGTCTGGAAGCCGGGGCCGCTCGTGAAATAGCTGATAATGAAGTCATCAAGCGACAGGGTGAATGACATAATAAGGCCCGTAATAACGCCGGGCATAATCGAGGGAAGCACAACTTTGAAAAAAGCCGAAAGAGGCTTGCATCCGAGATCCTGCGCCGCCTCCGCCAGGTTTTTATCTGTCTGCCTGAGCTTGGGCAAAACGGTGAGGATGACATAGGGCAGATTAAATGTGACGTGAGCTATGAGCATGGTGCCGAAACCGAGCACGGAATCGGTTTTTAAAATTCTGCCTATGAAGACAAAGAGCAGCATCATCGAAACACCGGTAACTATCTCCGGATTTGTCATCGGGATATTTGTCGTCGCCATCAGCCCCGTGCGGAATGCCCCCTTGCGGAATCTCTCTATGCCGACCGAGGCGGCTGTGCCGATAACGGTGGCGAGGATGGAGGAGCAGACAGCAAGTATCAGCGTGTTTCTCAGCGCGGTTATGGATGTGGCGTCGCTCATTATCATCTTATACCACTGCAGAGAAAAACCGGAAAATACGCTCGTGCTGCTCGAGGCGTTGAATGAAAAGAGAAGCAGCACAAAAATCGGAGCGTAAAGAAAAAGGAAAACGAGAAATGTGTAAATTCTGTTGAAGACCTTCATATCACCATTTCCCCCTCTCCTTCGGAGAAATGATTCATTATCGCCATGCTGATGACTATGAGCACCATGAGCACGAGCGAGAGCGATGCGCCGAGATTATAGTTATATGACTGCTGAAACTGTCTCTCAATAACATCGCCGATAAGGTCAAATGAGCCGCCGCCGAGCTTCTGGGAAATGTAAAAAGTGCTCACCGAGGGCACGAAAACCATCGTGATACCGCTCACGACACCCGGCAGGCTCATGGGGATAATACATCTTTTTATTACATTAAAAGTGTTTCCGCCGAGATCCTGACACGCCTCAACCATTGAAAAATCGAGCTTTGCCATTACGGAATATATAGGCAGAATCATATAGGGCAAAAAGTTATATACCATGCCGAGGATAACGGCTCCGCCCGTGTTTATCATATGAACGGGGTGGATTCCGATTTTGCCGAGGAACGAGTTGATTATGCCCGTATCCTGCAAAAGAGCTATCCACGAATATGTTCTGATAAGGAAGCTCATCCACATCGGCAGCATGACGAGCAAAACGAAGGTTCTCTGCGCCTTGTCGCTCTTCTGAGAGATTATATATGCCAGGGGGAAGGCGATAATCAGGCAGATTACGGTTGCCACTATGCCAAACCAGATTGAGCGCAGGAAGGTCGGCAGATATTTCGGCAGAGTCTGTATATAGACAAGAGTGAAATCGCCCGAGGCGTTTGTGAAAGAATAATAGACCACAAAGAGTAGCGGGGCGATAATGAAGAGAGCTGCCCAGACAATATAGGGCGAGGCGACCGCTTTTGAGGCGAAAGAAGCGCGTTTGCTCATTCCTCTTCCTCCCCGTCTTCCTCATCATCCTCTTCGGGGTTTGACAGCTCGTCAAATTCCTCGCTGAATGAGCTGTAATCGCCGAACATACCGGAATACTCTGATTTTTTCATTATATGTATCGCGTCCGGCTCAATGTAGAGGCCGATATCAGAGCCCTCCGCAACAAAATCGGTGGTCTGAATCATCCACTTGAAGCCGCCAATATCGACGATTATCTCAAAATGAACTCCCTTGAATGTGACGGAGGTTACCGTGCCTCTGAGCATTCCCTTTTCGGGGGCTACCACGTCAACATCTTCGGGTCTTACGACAACGTCAACCGCCTCGTTCCTGTCAAACCCCTTATCGAGGCAGACAAATCTGTGACCGGAAAAGTCAACAAGGCAGTCTTCAATCATAACGCCGTCAACGATATTGCTCTCGCCGATGAAATCGGCGACAAAAGCGTTTTTGG